>VGLX01000079.1 GCA_016866645.1 Candidatus Woesearchaeota archaeon
ATTATGTGTCGCGCTGTCCAGTATCTCTAGTTAAGCTTTTCTTCATCCGTTTACCATTCACGGCCACTTTGGGAAACGTTAACGTTACGATGAAGAGTATCGTAACCTCATGTTTTTCTCGTTTTGCGGATACTTTGTAAGTAGTTCGAGAAGTAGGGCAGAACAATCCCTTTTTCATAATCGAGGCCTGACATGGGCGTATTGGTACTTTCGAATCAGTTTTCACCCGTTTTCCCCAAAATGCTTTTCTCGATTCCGAGGCCCAAAACAGTTTTCACAACCGGGGCTTTTCTGTTTCATAATCGAGGCTTCTGTTGTCGCGTTTTTGAGGGGCTCGCACGCAAAACTCGGGCTAAAATCCTTCACAAAAGAGGAGTATTCTGAATCCAAAAGGCTGGCGCAGGAGAGGGCTTTGCCTTTTATTGACTGCTTAAACGCTGTACAGGCGAGGGACCATGGTGCGATACTCGTTTCGCAGGATGATCATTGTCTTAGGGGGCTTTCAGATATCTCAAAGGCGGTCAGGCCTGGGCAGGTCAGCTGAATTTTTTCTCTAATTCTTTCATAAGCTCCTTGCTTGCGTTTTCTCTTGTTTTCCTGTTCTCTTCATAGCTTGTCTTATTTTCCGCTTTGCCTTTGAATTTCAGGAACTCGCTGATAAGGTCTTCTTTGCTTAGGTCTGCTAGCTTGTCCCTGACAGCTTCTCTTATGAATTCGGTCCTTGAGTTGAAGTTGTGCTCGGTTATGCTTTTGTCTATTTTTTTCAGCACGTCTTCCTGGAATTTCACTGTTACGGTTTCCATGGTATTACTTTGTATTACATTGTAATTTATAAGCCTTTCGCTGTTTTTTACGGAAGCCGTACGTGCCCCTGGGGGAACGAGAGAGCATTGCGATGAAGGCTTACGATGGCATCCAACGGGTATTTTCCGGCAGATTCGCAAGATATACACAATTCCTTCGTCGATAAAAGCTGAAGTACTGGACAACTGGACAAGTGTGTGGGAAGCATTTATAAACAAGTTTTTCTTTTAGGATTAGAAAATGGACGGTAAAGAAAAATCGCTTGCTGTATTCCAGGGAAAGAAGATAAGGAGAGTATGGCATAAAGGTGAGTGGTGGTTTGTTCTTGAAGATATCATACAAGCGTTGACGGACTCAAGCGACACTAAACAGTACATCCAGAAAATGAAACAAAGAGACGAGCCTTTATCCCAAGGGTGGGTACAAATTGTACATACCCTTCCAGTTCAGACTTCAGGGGGTACGCAAAGTATGAATTGTGTCAAAACGGAAGGTGCGTTTAGGATTATACAATCCATCCCCTCCCCAAAAGCAGAGCCATTCAAATTATGGTTGGCACAAGTAGGCTACGAAAGGGTTCAAGAGATAGAAAACCCTGAACTTGCACAAGATAGGGCGAGGAAATATTACGAGCTTAAAGGCTACCCGAGAGAGTGGATAGAAAAGCGCCTGAGAGGCATAGCTATAAGGCAGGAGCTTACTGAAGAGTGGAAGGCAAGAGAGGTGAATGAGGAAAGGGAGTTTGCGATACTGACAGATGAGATATCAAAGGCGACTTTTGACTTGACAACTGGCGAGCATAAGAAGGTTAAGCAACTTGATGTTAAACGGAAAAACCAGAACCTTCGTGACCATATGACTGATTTGGAGCTGATTTTTACTATGCTTGGCGAAAAGGCGACAACTGAGATAACGAAGGCTAAGGGTTCGAAAGGTCTTCCTAAATGCATGGAATCCGCTAAAGAAGGCGGAAGCGTAGCGGGCAATGCAAGGATGGAGCTTGAGAGGAAGACAGGGAAAAAAGTCGTAAGCACGGACAATTATCTCGATATTACGAATAAAAGAAAAAAATTGAAATAATATTTCTAAGCGTTATGTTCGGCACGTACGATCCCCTGGGGGAACGGGAGAGCATTGCGATGAAGGCTTACGATGGCATCCAACGGGTATTTTCCGCTTTTGCCGGAGATTCTTCACGATTTCCGTGCGAGGTTATTTATATCAATCTGCCTATGGGTGTAGAAAAGTTTAAATACTTGTTGTTCCTTATAATTAACAACTTGTTAATATTGGAGAACGATGAGAAAGGGGCTAAGCGAAAAGGAACTGGAATTCATATCAAGGCTTGAACTTAAACAGAAGTATTTTTTCACAAGAAACGACATAAGAAAACACTTCACGAGCGATAACGAAATGAATGTTTACCTCCATAGGCTTAAGAAAAAAGGGCGCATAATCAAGCTCAATAAAACCAAATATTACCTGATACCTGTAAAGGCAGTAGAGAGTAAATGGTCAGAACACCCACTCATACTAATAGATGAGATGATGAACAGCGAAGATTATTGCATAGCAGGAAAGGCAGCAGCCTATTATTGGCACCTCATAGACCAGATTCCAGTTGAATATAAAGTATACAATACAAAAAGGCATGAAACAGTCGAAATATTCCATGTAAGGATAGTGTTCGTAAAAAGAAGGGAAAAGAACCTGCCAAAAATAGTAAAGCGGAAAATTGGCGAGCATAGTTTCATAATCGCCTCTAAGGAGGAGAGCAAAAAATGGGCATAAGCCTTGACGAACTAAGGATCGTAGCAGACAAAAAAGGCTTCGATTTGGTATTGTTGGAAAAAGACTATCTCATCACAGAACTGTTATACACTATCAAAGGAGTAATACCACTTTCTTCACGAGAATACGTACGTGCCCCGGGGGAACGATTAGCCGTCCGGTGCGAAGTATCGTAACCCCAAACGTGTTTAGCGCATTTCTTAGCTTCGGAACGCAGCTCTTGCAGGTTCGTAAGATGCCTAACAGCTAAGAATTAACTTTTGCAAGGATTGTGAGCATCACAGTTTTTTGAATACTGTCTGCACTATCTCTTCCTCGACCTGTTCCATCATCTGGTCGAAGAGCTTGCTGCTCTCTTTCTTATACTCGACTAGCGGGTCTTTCTGGGCGTAAGCCCTTAGGTAGACTCCTTCCCTTAGGTCTTCCAGTAATACTAGGTGGTCGCGCCATTTATTATCGACTGTTTGAAGAATAACATTCTTGCAGATTCTGCCCATGTCCCCTTTTTTCTTTTTTAGTTCGTTATCATAAGTTTCTTTAATTTTTGTTTCGAAAGATGCTACCTCCGCTTTGTATTTGCTTATCAAGGCCTCAAGCTTTTTTTCCTTCTCTTCTTCAGGGATGCTCTCTTTTTTTATCATGTGGTCAAAAAAGCGATACTTAGATCTTATATTCTCAAATGCTGAACTAATACTCATTTTGATTGATCTTTCAGGGATATGTTGCTGTGAGATATTGATCAGTTCGTGCAATTGTTCCTTAAACTTTTCATGCTTTATATCTTCTATACTTGTACCCTCTCCAAGTTTCACGTCAAAGTCAAACAAGTACCTTAATCTGCTATTCAGCTCGTTAAATTTTTTCTCTTCTACAGGTTCGCCCTGAGGTAAGTATTTCATGATAATAGTTTCTAGTAAGTCATGGGCTATATTATTGACTAGTTCTTCATGGTTTGCTAGACCCATCAACTCGTTTCTGTCAGCGTATATGGCCGCCCTTTGGGCGTTGTTAACATCGTCGTATTTGAGCATATTCTTCCTTATGTCTGCATGATAGTTTTCTAATCTTTTTTGCGCAGTCTCCATAGCTTTTGTTACGATGGGATGCGTGATAGACTCGCCTTTTTCAATGCCTATCATAGTCATGACTTTTTTAATCCTGTCTCCGCCATGCATTCTCATCAGATCGTCTTCTAAGGATATCATGAATTTTGAGGATCCTTGGTCGCCTTGTCGTCCGGCTCTTCCTCTCAGCTGGTTGTCTATACGCCTGCTTTCGTGCTTTTCTGTGCCTATGACGTGCAGTCCGCCTTTTTCTGCTACTCCTTCTCCGAGGATTATGTCTGTTCCTCTTCCGGCCATGTTGGTTGAGATAGTAACTGCCCCTGGCTTTCCTGCTCCGGATACTATTTTTGCTTCGTATTCTCCGTCTTCTGAGGCTCGGGTAGCGTTCAATACTTCGTGGGGTATGTTCTTTTGTTGTAGTAGTCTGCTTAGCAGTTCTGATTTCTCTATAGACGCTGTTCCTACCAGCACAGGCCTTCCTGATTGGTACATGGTCTTTATCTCTTCTACCACTGCGTCCCATTTCTCTTCTTCGGTCTTGTAAACCGCGTCATCATGGTCTTTTCTTATCATTAGCTTGTTAGTGGGGATGACTAGTGTGTCTATCTTGTAGGTGTTCATGAACTCTTGGGCTTCTGTGGCTACTGTTCCGCTTGTTCCTGCGAGCTTGTTGTACATCCTGAAATAGTTCTGCAGGCTGATGGTTGCTAATGTTTGGCTGGGTTTCTGTATTTTTACTCCTTCTTTGGCTTCGACTGCCTCGTGCATGCCTTCGTTCCATCTCCTGCCCGGCATCTTACGGCCGGTTGAGCTGTCTATTATTACTACTTCGCCGTTTTTCACGACGTAGTCTACGTCTTTGTCGAACATGCAGTAAGCGTATAAGAGTTTTTGTATCGCATGTGTTGATTCTGATTTTTTTGAGTATTCTTCTTGGATTTTGTTCTTTTTCTCTTGTTTTTCTTGTAGGGTTATGTCTAAGGAGTCTATGTTGGAAAGTTCTGTTATCAAATCAGGCAGTGTGAACATCTCTGCGCGTTCAGACAGCTCGCCCATTCCTTGCTCGGTGAGGTATACGTTCTTATCCTTTTCTTTTATAATATAAAACAGACCTTTCAAGATTTCGTCCCCTTTCCCCTCGTCTCTTCTCAGAGCGTTATGAGTATACTCTCCCTGGGTAGTGAGTTTGAGTATCATCGGATTTTGTTTTATAAAATCCGGGGAAAAGATTTTATTTCGAGGATTTCCTTCTTTTATCTGAAATAACAAATCACTTAGTTCGTCTAAAGTTTTGTTTTTTTGCTCTTTTGTCAAGTTTCCTGCTTGCAAGTATGAGTTTAACAAATACACAGAACCCTCACTGATTATTTTCCTATCCGGATCTGCTTGCTCAAGTTTTGGTAATAATCTGCTAAGACGTTGCATTACCCCGGGTTTATTTTCTTCTTTTAATCCGTCATTAATCAGGTTAAGCATCGCGGTGGCTACGTGATATTTCATATCTATGATGTTATTCTGTTTATCCATTAAAGCTATAACATCTGGTTTTAGTTTGTTGTAGATTGACACATCTCCTTCTATAGGTGCGGATAGTATGTGTGCCGTTCTGGCATCATCTATGAGTATGTTGTCCACTTCGTCTACTATCGCGAAGTTGAACATCCGCTGGACTTTGTCTTCTACGTTACTTGTTGTGTTGTCTCTTAGGTAGTCAAACCCGAATTCATGGTTCACTCCGTAAGTTACGTCTGCTTTGTAAGCCTCCTTTTTCTTGTCTGAAACAGCTTTATATGCCTGCTCATTTAATGAGTGGATTTTAGACTCAATTTCTGTGATAAGGCGTTCATAGTTTGATGTCGCTTCGGCGTTTTCTTCAGTAGGGCTTATCGTGTTTTCTTGTTCTGGTAAGGAGGGATTATTATTTTTTATGTTAGTGGAATTTTTTTCGAAATTAGTTTGTAAAACATTCAAATCTTTTTTTAGGCCTTCTCTTTTATTTGCTAACAATAAAAGGTCTTTATCATAAATGCAGTAACCATTCTCTGAAAGGTTTATCCCTACGCTTACTCCTAGCATGTCGTAGATCGGTCCCATCCATTTAGCGTCTCTTTGTGCTAAGTATTCGTTTACTGTTACTACGTGTACCCCTTCTCCGGTTAACGCATTAAGGTAAACGGGCAGTGTTAGGACTAATGTTTTTCCTTCTCCTGTTTTCATCTCTGCCATCTTGCCTTCATGCAGGGCCATTCCGCCCATCAGCTGTACGTCAAAGTGTACCATAGGCTGGTTGTCTTTGGTTTTTAGCGTTCGTCTTGATGCTTCTTTGACTAGGGCGAATGCTTCTGGTAGGACAGTTCCAAGAATTTCTTTCTTGTCTTTTTCTACTGCTTTCTTATAATTCTGGTTGTTGTCAAAGTCGTTTTTTAATGATTCGTGCTTAGCTGCTGATTCTTTCAGCTTTTCTTGGACTTCTTTCTTCAGTTCTGTTGTCCTTTTATGGGCTATTTCTTTGAACTGCTCGTTGTCGAGGCTTCCGAAGTCTTGTAGGAGATTATAATGAATATTGATAGAGTCTACTATGGGCATCATCTTTTTGAGCTGCCTTGAGTTTGCGTCCATTCCTAATTTTTTTATTAAGTGGTCTAGCATAGTTCGCTCCTTATTCTTCTCCCTATCTAGGGTTAACTTATGATTCTCGCTGTTTATAAACCTTTCGTTTTGTTATCACTTAATAGTGGTTAAAATAGTAACGTTTAAAAGGGAGAGAATGGATATATAATGAATAAAC
>VGLX01000080.1 GCA_016866645.1 Candidatus Woesearchaeota archaeon
AGCCCCATATATAAAAAATATCCCCGTCTATAAATGAAATAAAAAAACTGGGGCGGGAAAAAAAAATGCGACGTGACAATAAATGAAAGTTTTGATGTTCGGCTGGGAATTCCCACCAGTAAGCACCGGAGGGCTAGGCACAGCCTGTTACGGCCTCACTAAAGGCCTCTGCCTCAACGGCGCAAAAATAACATTCGTTCTACCCAAATTCACCTCGGAAAACGCAGAATACGTAAGGATAATCATCGCAGACAAAGTCCTAAGCACCATGAACGTCATAGGAATAAACTCTGCACTAGTCCCATACGTGAGCTCATCAGGCTACCAGCAGATGCTCCAGCAAAAAGTATCCTACGGCGGAAAAACAGCAGACGCCCAGCTATACGGCTGGGACCTGTTTGAAGAAGTCAACAGGTTCGCCCAAAAAGCAAAGCTCATAGCAGCAAACGAAGACTTCGACGTCATACACTGCCACGACTGGATGACATTCCTAGCAGGGATAGAAGCCAAGAAAGCATCAGGAAAAAAACTCGTAGTCCAGGTCCACGCGACAGAATTCGACCGAACAGGAGGCCACGGAGTCAACCAATACGTATACGACATAGAAAGATCAGGGATGCACTTCGCAGACAGGATAATAGCAGTAAGCGGATTCACAAAAAACATGATAGTCCAGCATTACGGGATATCACCAGATAAAGTAGACGTCGTATACAACGCAGTAGAAAGAACCAACTACATGCCGAACACTTTCAAGATTAGCAAGAGCGATAAAGTAGTCCTATTCCTCGGAAGGGTGACACTGCAAAAAGGCCCGGAATACTTCCTATACGCAGCCAAGAAAGTCTTGCAGCACAACAAGAATGTCAAATTCATAATGGCAGGCAACGGCGACATGCTCCACAAGATGATAGAGCTGGCAGCGCATCTCGGCATAGCAGACAAGGTACTATTCACCGGAGGGGTGAAAGGCAACCAAGTCGACGACCTGTACAAGTCGGCAGACCTTTACGTCATGCCGTCGGTATCAGAGCCTTTCGGGATCACGCCATTAGAATCATTGAGGAACGGCACACCGGCCATAATCTCAAAAACGTCAGGCGTTTCAGAAATACTGAAGCACGCATTAAAAGTAGACTTCTGGGACATAGACGAACTCGCCAACAAGATCCTAAGCGTGCTCAACTACAGGGTATTGCACGAAACGCTAAGCACTCACGGAGTCATGGAGATAGAAAAATACACGTGGGACAGGTCAGCCAAAGAAGTGCTAAACGTCTACCAGAGGTGCTTCTAAATGGTCAGCGTGTGCTTCTACTTCCAAGTGCACCAGCCTTACAGGATAAAAAGGTACTCCGTGTTCAACATAGGAAAAGACCACAACTACTTCAACGACGTCACAGACACAGACCTCAACAACAAGAAAATAATTGACAAAGTCGCGAAGAAATGTTACTTACCGACGAACAAATTAATCCTGGACTTGATACACAGGGCGAGAGGAAAGTTCAAAGTAGCTTATAGCATAACAGGATCGGCATTAGACCAGTTCGAAGAATACGCGCCTAGCGTCTTAGACAGCTTCAAGGCGCTAGCAGACACTGGCTGCGTAGAGTTCCTGAACGAGACCCACAACCACTCATTATCAAGCCTTTACTCAAAAAAAGAGTTCAAAGACCAAGTAAGCCTGCATAAGAGGCGCATAAAAAAGCTCTTCAAATGCGACACGAAAGTCTTCAGAAACACAGAGCTATTATACAACAACGACATTGCGAAGCAAGTCAAAGAGCTAGGCTACGAAGCTATGATAACAGAAGGCGCAGACCACATCCTCGGATGGAGGTCTCCGAACTTCGTTTACAAAGCCAAAGACGTAGACTTGAAACTTTTATTGAAAAACTATAAGCTCAGCGACGACGTAGCTTTCAGGTTCTCAGAAAGGTCATGGAAGGAATGGCCGCTGAAATCCGAGAAGTTCGCCCGCTGGGTAGGCGCAGTTAATGGGAACGGGAACTTAGTCAACCTCTTCATGGACTACGAGACTTTCGGCGAGCACCAATGGGAAGACACAGGAATATTCAAGTTCTTAGAGCAGCTGCCTTTCGAGATATTAAAGCATCCTGATAATAATTTCAAAACCCCTAGCGAGGCTATAAAATCTTATCCCGTAGTAGGGGAGCTAGACATACCATGGGTCGTCTCATGGGCGGACGTAGAAAGGGACGCTAGCGCTTGGCTGGGCAACCAGATGCAGAGGTCAGCGATACAAGAGCTTTACATGGTAGAAGACGCTGTGAAGCAGTCAAAAGACCCTCAGCTCCTCAAAGACTGGAGAAGGATGACCACCTCAGACCACTTCTATTACATGTGCACGAAATGGTTCGCAGACGGAGACGTCCATAAATACTTCAACCCTTACGACACGCCTTATGACGCATTCATAAGCTTCATGAACGTAATGAACGACTTGAAATCGAGACTGGAACAGGGGGGAGAAAACAATGAAGGTGTACGAATACAAGTATAGGGTTACCGACGCAACACCTAGTGAGTACTTCTACGTGAAGGATGGGCCTGTTGTGAAAAACCTGGTAGAGCTGGCCAAGGCCTTGAAAGAGATGAAGCCGACAGTTTTCGAATACCACAACAACAGGAATAAGAACGACTTCAGCGAATGGGTAAGGAACTGCATAAAAGACGTGGTCCTAGCCGATAAGATGGCAAGGATAGTGATGAAAGACAAGACCGAAATACTAGTCTTAAGGCGATTATTCGAGCTAAGCGAGAAATCACAAGAGATGGACTGCTAATGACCCTGAAATACAGGAAGATAATATCCGAGGTTGACTCGAACCATTACTTCTACTTAAGTGACGGCCGGGCTTTGAAAAGCTTAAGAGAATTAGCAGAAGCCTTGGAAGACATGAGCGAGGAAACATTCAGGCACCACGTGAACTCTGAAAAGAACGACTTCGCCAACTGGATAAGGGATGTAATCACAGACGAAGAGCTAGCCCATAGTTTAGTCCATATTGAAGATAAAGAGAAGATTTTGAAAAAGATAAGCCATAGGCTTTCAAAAGCTGAAAGGAAGCTGAGAAAAGGGATAATCCATAGGCTGTTCAGAACAAGCACCAACCATGAACAAGAAGCAGGATCTGCTAAGACACTGCAAGTGCCTCATCCATCAGCAGAACAGCCGAAACCTGAGCCTGCCCAACAACCGGCGCCTCAGCAGCAACCAGCTCAAGAGGGGCCAAAAACCCTAAAACTGCTGAAGGGAAATATTTTTAAGCATTTATTACTAGGAATTATTATCGGATCAGGGGTCATAGTACTGTTATACTTAGCATATTACCTGTTACGATCCTACAATGGGATAAAATTTTAGGAGTGAAAACAAATGCCAAAAAAAGCAGCTGAGAAAAAAGAAAGTGCAAAGACAACATCTGCATCAACAAAAGCCAGCGCGCCATCTCAGAAAGCAAAAGGAATCTTAAGAGAAGTGGCTGAGATGGACAGGTGCTTTTGGATGTGCGACGGCCAAGTGCTTAAAAGCCTGAGAGAACTGGCAAGCTCTTTGAAGAGCATGAACGACGACACGTTCAGATACCACGTGAACTCTGAAAAGAACGACTTCGCCAACTGGGTAAAAGAAGTAATAGGCGACGAAGAACTGGCAAGAAGCCTGTCAAGAGACAGAGCACAGATGCTGAACGACGTCAAGAAAAGAATAGCACTTCTTGAAAGCCAACTTAAGAAATAAGGAACTTTCAAACAAAGGATCAGAAAAATGGAACTGAAACCTAAAGCAGACTACTTATTTGAGTGTTCATGGGAAGTCTGCAACAAAGTAGGTGGAATATATACAGTAATAGTCTCCAAAGCGAGACTGATGAAGAAGTATTACAAGAACTATTTCTTAGTCGGACCTTACTTTGAAGAGCAGGCCAGGTTTGACTGCGAGCAGATGCCTCCGCCTCAAGAATTCAAAGAGGCATTCCAGGCTTTAGAGAAGGAAGGGATAAAATGCCATTTTGGCGAGTGGAACATCAAAGGCAAGCCTAAACTCATCCTGATAGACTTTAAAGGCATTATAGAGCGCAAAAACGAGTTCAAGACGAAATACTGGGAAGACTTCAAGATAGACTCCTTAAGCTCAGAATGGTCATTCGAAGAGCCATTAGTATGGGCTACAGCAGTAGGGATGATGCTTGAGAAGATAAGGCCTGCATTAGGCCAGCAGAAAGTCATGGCTCACTTCCACGAATGGCTGGCAGGGTTCTCAATCCTTTATCTGAAATCCAAAAAGATTGACATAAAAACTGCCTTCACAACACACGCGACCATGCTTGGAAGGGCGTTAGCAGGGAACAACCGGGATTTCTACTCAGAGCTTAAAACCTTAAAGCCTGAAGAGGAAGCTTACAGGTTCAACGTACAAGACAAGTACCTGACAGAGAAAGCATGCATATTCAACGCTGACATGGCAACTACCGTCTCTGAAATAACAGGATTAGAGATTGAATACTTGATAGGCAAGAAGCCAGACATGCTCTTACTGGAAGGATTAGACAGCATGGACTTCCCGACTCATGAGGAAGCAGCTATAATGCACAAAGACAACAAGAGAAGGGTTTACGAGTTCATAAAATACTTCTTCTTCCCATACTACCATTTCGACCTGGAAAACACGCTGATATTCTTCACCGCAGCAAGGTACGAGTTCAGGAACAAAGGGTTCGACATCTTCATAAAATCTTTAGGCAAGCTTAACGAGCACCTGAAAAAATCCGGATCGAGAAAAACAGTGCTAGCTTTCTTCTTCGTACCAAGGGAGACTTACGGTATCAAGATGGAATTATCAGAGAACAAAGTGACGTTCCACCAGATAAAAGAGCTGGTAGAAGAGAACGCTGAAAAAATAGAAGAAACGCTGATGTATGACATAATCGTCTCGCCAGACATAGAGCACAGCCACGGCGAATTATTCAACAAGACATCATTGGGCAAGATTGAGAGGCTGAAGTACAAGTTCAAGAGGCAGACCAGGCCTATGCTGACCACTCATAACCTGCCTGATGAGCAGAATGATGCTATACTGAAAACTTGCGCAGAAAACGGCTTGCTGAACAGGGAAGAAGACAGGGTAAAGATTGTAGACTACCCGATATACCTCACAGGCGTTGACGGCCTTTTAGACATGGGGTATTATGACATCATAACAGCGAGCCATCTCGGAGTCTTCCCGAGCTATTACGAGCCATGGGGCTACACGCCGCTAGAGACCGCATCTTTAAGCGTGCCGGCATTGACCACGGACTTGGCTGGCTTCGGAAAATTCGTGCTCTCGAAAAACATCAAAGACGGCGTGTTCGTGCTTAAAAGGTTCAACAGGCCGGAGCAAGAAGTGATAGAGTCTTTCACCAAGATGATGATGGACTTCTGCAACTTATCAAAACAGCAGCGAGTGCAGCAGAAGATAAACGCTAAGATAGTATCACAGCTAGCAGACTGGAGAGAGTTCGTCACGCTCTACATCGAAGCGCATAACAAAGCATTCGAAAAACAGTAATCCGAGGCATATTCGCTATCTAAAAATAATAAAGAGGAGGTTATTAAGATGAATGTTGCGATTAACGGTTTCGGAAGAATAGGAAGAACCATACTCAGGATAGCCTTAGACCAAGGCGTGAACGTAGTAGCAGTAAACGACATGCACGGGGCGGCAGAAGCCGCGTATCTTCTAAAATACGACACTACTTACGGAAGATGCAAACACGATATAAAGTTCCAAAACGATTCTTTAATAGTAGATGGTAGATCTATAAAGATGTTAAGTGAGAAAGAGCCTAACAAGCTGCCTTGGAATAGCCTAGGCGTAGATGTAGTAATAGAGAGTACAGGGATTTTCACTGATAGGGACGGGGCTGCGAAACACTTAGAAGCTGGAGCTAAGAAGGTTTTGATAAGCGCACCGGCCAAGAAGCCAGACTTCACAATACTCATGGGTGTGAACCACGAACAGCTAAAGCCTGAGCATAACATAATCTCGGTAGCATCGTGCACTACGAACTGCTTAGCGCCGGTCATGAAAGTCTTGCACGACAATTTCAAGATAAAAAAAGCCTTGATGACAACCATCCACGCTTACACTAACGACCAAGTGGTCCAAGACGGATTCCACAGGGACCCCAGAAGAGGGCGAACATGCGGCATGAACATGATACCAACAACCACCGGAGCCTCTAAAGCAGTAGAAGAAGTCCTGCCAGAACTAAAAGGCAAGCTGTATGGGATGGCGGTAAGAGTGCCAGTAGCGTGCGGCTCACTAGTTGACCTATCTGTCCAGGTAGAGAAACAAGCGACAGTCCAGGATATAAACGCGGCTGTCAAGAAAGCGTCAGAGACGAGCATGAAAG
>VGLX01000081.1 GCA_016866645.1 Candidatus Woesearchaeota archaeon
CTTCTTTTATAGAAATGTTTAAATACTTGTTATGAGCAACAAAGACAGAAAAAAGTGTATTTTGGGGGTGACAGTTTATTATGGCAAGATGCGGATGTTGTGGATCAAGCTCTCCTAAGAAGTCGAAGAGCAGCAAAAAAGTTGAAGAACCTGAAGAATCAATGGTTGATGATACTGAGCTAGATGAGGAATAGCAAAAAACTGTTAGGAGGTAAAAAAGATGAACCCTTCAAACTGGGCTGAAGACGATGATGATTTCGAAGATGGTGGTGACGACGATACAGATGGTGACTTCAGCGATGATGATGACTACTGATTAAAGCGGAGTAGTTTTCTTATTTTTGATTCTATTAAACTTAGATATAAGTATGGAGTAGAAGGTTTTAAAAACAAAGTAGTATCAATTAGAAGAAGACAAAATCAGGGGTGAGATAAAAGCAGCAGATGATGCGAATTCTTTTATTAAAATGAAAAACGCAGGACATAAAAACCTAGAATTAGAAGACAAAGTTAAGAAGAGCTTAAAGTATTCTATACTTGATGGCACTTTCGCCGCTTCTATGATAGGTTTCGGAGAATCTTTCTTAGCAACATTCGCAGTCTTCCTCAAGGCGACTAACCTGCAGCTCGGGCTTCTAAGCGCTTTACCTCAGTTCTTAGGGTCATTATCCCAACTTTTCACTAATAGGCTGATAAAGGTCTTAGGGTCTAGAAAGCGTCTAGTCTGCGCAGCAGCATGGCTTCAAGGGTTGATGTATATACCTGTTATTCTAGTATTCTTCATGGGCACGTTCAGGGTTTACCATCTCATAGTTTTCGCTTGTGTTTATTGGATATTCGGTATGGTACTTGGCCCGGCTTGGAACAGCTGGATGGGCGATCTAGTGTCCGAGGACAAGCGCGGGGCTTATTTTGGACGAAGGAACAAGATAACAGGCTTTGCTTCTTTCGTGTCGTTCATGATAGGCGGATTCTTGCTTCAAAGGTTCGCAGATGGTGTAATGACCCAGTATATTGGTTTTGTCATAATCTTCGGCTTGGCGCTTATCTCTAGGGTGATATCTTTTAGCTACTTGATCAAGAAGTACGAGCCGAAGTATAAGTTTGTGAGAGAAGCTGATTTCACATTTTTAGACTTTATCAAAGAAGCGAGGTTCAGGAATTTCGGGCTGTTAGCGATATACTTATGCTTGATGAACTTTTCTGTTTATTTATCTGCGCCTTTCTTCACGCCTTATATGCTTCAAGATTTGAAGATGGGTTATGCGGAGTTCACGATAGTCTTAGCTGCTGCTATGGTTGTTAAGAACCTGATGATGCCAGTTTGGGGTAAGGCTTCCGACCGCTTCGGGACTAAAAAGATTTTAAGCCTTGCAGGCTTCTTAATGCCGCTCACGCCTTTCTTCTGGCTGTTTTCGAGCAACTTCTGGTACCTGCTGCTCGCACAGGCATACTCTGGATTCGCATGGGCGGGTTTTGAGCTTGCATCTTTCAATTTCATATTTGATAGCACAAGTCCGCAAAAAAGGGCGACTTGCGTCGCGTATTATAACGTGCTTAACGGAATATCTGTCCTTTCAGGAGCGTTCATAGGGAGTGTACTAGTCAGGTATAACAGCATTTTCTGGTCTAAATATTTGTTCGTATTCTTCATAAGCTTCGCAGTAAGGTATCTGATATCTATCATCTTCCTGCCCAGGCTTAAAGAGGTAAGGTCTGTAAGGCCTATACGCTACCCCAAGCTGTTCTTTAACATAATAACCACTATGCCTACGATGGGTAATATCCATCATTTGATAACTTTCACAAAACATGGCCCTCAAGAAGTGTCTTTGCTGAAACGTAAAATAAAAAAGGGACTAAAAATACGCTAAGGCAATATACTAAGATAGCCTAATAAAGTTTATATAATCATGCAACATTCCTTAATCTCGTCAAAAAGTGTTCGTGATTTATGGCTAAATCTTTCCCTTACATCGAGGCTAAAGGAAGTAATTATCAGATAGGCTGTGCCATAGGCGAGCATTTAAAAGAGAAGATGCGGGACTATGACGCCAGAATGAAACTTCTTTATTCAAAGCTTGTTAAAGACTCACACCACGACCTTAACGTCATGGCAGAGAAGACTGAGGCTTTAATACTCAAATACTTCCCACAGTATTTGAAAGAGCTTCAAGGGATGGCTGACGGCTCAGACTTATCGCTTCATGAAATACTCCTGCTATGCAGTGAAGAAACGCTCATAGAGACCGTCAAGAAAGGCTGCACGACTTTCGCTTACCCATGCATAGAGGGAATATTCCTTGGGCATAATGAAGATTGGCTCCTAGGATATGAGGACAACATGTACATAGTCAAGGCAAAGCCTAAGAAAGGGCCTGCGTTCTTATCACTAGCTTACATAGGCACGCTTCCAGGGTCGTCAGTTGCTTTGAACAGCTGCGGTATAGCTTTCTCGGGAAATTCCCTGCTTAGCGGCGCACAAGACGGCATGCCCAAGAATATAATACTAAGAAGCCAGATAGAAGCTAAGAACCTTGAAGAGTTTGTAGATCTAGCTTCGTTCTCTCCAAGAGCTATTCCTAACCATACGATGGCGATTGACAAGAATGGGAAAATCGTCAGTGTAGAATTAGCACTAGACCGGCATTGCATAGTTTACACTCCACGATACTTCGTGCACACCAATCATGCTCTACATCCTAACCTGGCAATGCTCGAACAAGGACCTGTTAAAAACTCCGCCGCAAGATACCAAACCTCTTTAAGGCACCTTCTTGAAAAAGAACTGAACAGGGACTTAGCCAAACGGATACTTAGAAGCCATGAGCACAGCCCTGACAGCGTCTGCGTTCATTCTAAAACAGACAGGGTATTCCCTGAGGACGGTCATACTTCTCAGACTATAGCCTCGGCAGTTGTTAATATAAAAAACATGACAATGTCTGTAGCTTGGGGTAACCCCTGTAAGTCTAAATTCAAAACTTACAGATTAGAGTTCTAAAATCCTTTAAATGTTGTAAGCTTGGTCTTTTTTCATCACGTGAACAGTATCGGCTTTGAAACCTGCTTCGACTATCTTGTCTTTTAGTTTGTAACAAGCTTCTTTTTCTCCATGCTTTATGAATATGCCTTTGAACTGTTCTCCTTTAGCAGGGTCGTGCATGCTTTTCAGGTGGGCGATTATTTCTTCCCTGTCTGCGTGGCCGCTTAGCCCGCCCAGCTTACGGACGTCTGCTTTTAGCTCGATCAGGCTGCCGTCAAAAGGTATCTGTTTCTCTTTGTTCTGCAGCTTTCCGGCGCGAGTTTTGGGTGAGGCGTATCCTGTCAGCAGGATTATACTATTAGGGTCCGGGACTACTTTTTCAAGTATAGGTATTACCCTGCCGCCTTCGCACATCCCTGAGGAAGCTATGAACCCAGACGGTCTCGTGTAGTCTTCCAATACTGCTCTTGTCTCGTCCATCTTCTTATGATGCACAAGCTTTTCAAAGTGGAAAGGGTTGTAATTCTTGTTCTCGAATTCCTTTAATGCCTGCTCGTCCAAATTTTCGATATGTGAGAGTATTATCTTGCTCACCTGGTCTGCGAAAGGGCTGCTAGAGTAGAATGTCATATCCTCCGGTAGCCTGCCCTGTTGGTGAAGCCTGAATAAAAAGTTCCATAGCATATGTGTCCTCATGATGCTAAAAGCAGGTATCACTAGTCTTCCGTTGTTTTTAGCTGCGTCTTTAGCTGCGTTTTCTAATACACTTAAGGAATCTTCTAGCGGCGCATGAGTCTTGTCGCCATAAGTGCTCTCTACGACTATGTAGTCTATATTTTTTGAGAATCCTGTTTTTGGAAACTTGACTATCGGAGTATCCGCCCTCGGATGTCCGAGAATCTGGTAGTCTGTCCTTCCAAGGTCGCAAGCGATTAGAACATTAGCTTCTTTTCCTTCTTTCTTTATCTCAAACAGCATCTGTGAAGAGCCGGGGATGTGGCCTGCTTCGTAAAAAGTGAGGTTTACGCTGTCATTAAGTGTTATAGTTTTCTCGTAAGGGTGTCCTTTTTTGTTGTAACTGGCTGAACTGAACAAGGACATGAAGTTGTTGATGTCTTCCGAGTTGTATAAGACCTTCTTGAAAGGTACCCATTTTCCTTTGTTAGGACCGTAAGTGTATCTTTTCCCTTTTACCATCTTGTTATGAATGAAGACGCTTGACACTTCCTGTTTTAATTGTAGCTCGGTTATGGCTGCGGTTTCGTATGTTGAGAATACTTTGTTATTAAACCCTGATTTGTAAAGCTTTAACACATCACCGATATGATCCGCGTGAGCGTGGCTTAGTATCAGGCTGTCTATGCTTTTTAATGGACCTGTTACTTCTTCCTCTTTATCATTGTAAGACTTACCATAGTCTATTAAGTGCTTCTTTTCGCCTGCTTCTAATAAGAGCTTAGAGCCGGGCACTGCTTCTGCTGCTCCGAATTCTGTAAGCCTTAGTAGGGGCTTTGTATGTTCTGCCATAATGCGGAAGATTTTAAGCATGTTTATAAACCTTTGTTTTTAGGGCTTTTCTTGTGCGGAATTAACTGTTTTTGAAGAAGCTAAAAGCCCGTATTGGAAAGGCTTTAAGAATTCATCAAAGGGCTTTTTTTTAAGGGCTTTTTTTATAGGGCGTTTATATTTTTTTATTTTTTATTTTTTTCGCGCAGGAAGCGCTTCCCTTTAAGTTCTGAAAAAGCCTTTCCCGGGCAAGACGTTTGTTTTACTGTTAGAGGAAAAAAGAAGAGAGAGCTATTGTTTCCATCTCCACCCCTTCTTTTTTTTGGCAATCCCCTAACTTGTCGTGGCGCGTGAAACCAGTTCCAGTTTTTCTTTGCTGCAACAGGTTCTTAACCAACGACTAATTAATATATTGGCATCGAAACTATATAAACAAACTCGTAGCAGAGAAGTATAAACTTTATAAACTTTATACAAGGTTTATAAACCTAACAAGCTTTTTTATTTTATTCGAATACCCCGTCAGCTTGCTGCGGGGATGAATTGTTGGGAGGGGTATTTTTTCTTCGAAAATTTTCTCTTGGTTTTAGAAGAACAACTAGCCATTTCGGAAAATCTTCATAACTTTTACCTTCGATAAATTCTTAGGTATTGGACAACTGGACAGGTGTGTGCCGAGTATTTAAAAACAAGAAAAGTTCTCTTTTTTAGATTATGAAAAAACTGGTGAACCGCACTTACAAATTCAGGATTTTCCCTTCTAGAACCGTTGCTAAGAAGTTGGAAAAGACTCTTGATGCTTGCAGGTTCTTGTATAACTCTGAGCTTGAATATGAGAAGCAAGCGTACTTTTTTAATAAAGAGTTTGTGAGCAAGGTCGAGCTGAATAATTTGATCCCTAGCTGGAAAGCTATCAATCCTAGTCTGAAGAAGGTTCATTCTCAGGTTTTGCAGAATGTCAGCGATAGGTTGGTTAAGTCTTTTGAGGGATTTTTTGGAAGAATAAAGCATGGTGAGAAAGCTGGCTTTCCAAGATTCAAATCAAGAGAGAGGTATGATAGTTTTACTTATCCCCAGTCTGGTTTTAAAGTTGAAAAGAATAAACTGAAATTGTCAAAGATAGGTTTGATGAATGTTAAGTTGCATAGGAAGATTAAAGGCAAGATTAAGACTTTGACGATTAGTAAAACTTCTACGAATAAGTGGTTTGCTTGTTTTTCAGTTGTGAAAAAAATTGAAGCGGAACAGCATGATTTAGGTAAGTATGTTGGCCTTGATGTCGGTCTTAACAGTTTTTATGCTGATAGTGAATGTAACAAGATTGAAAATCCTAGACGGTTACGGAAATCTGAGGAGAGGTTGAAATTTTTGCAAAGACAGCATTCTAAGAAAAAGAAGGGAAGTAAGAATCGAAATAAGTCAAAGTTGAGAATCACTAGACTACATGAGAAGGTTGTTAACCAAAGGAATGATTTCTTGCATAAAGAATCAAGAAGATTAGTGAATGAGCACTCTTTGATTGCTGTTGAAAAATTGTCTATTAAGAGTATGGTTAAGAATCATTACTTAGCAAAATCGATTGGTGACGCGGGATGGCGAAGATTTTTACAGTATTTAGCTTACAAAGCGGAAGAGGCTGGTGGACGAATCGTAGAAATCGATGCTAGAGGAACATCACAACACTGTATCTGCGGAAATAGAGTAGAAAAATCACTATCAGTAAGAATACATAAGTGTAACAAGTGCGGTTTAGAAATCGACCGGGATGTCATGTCAGCAATCATTATCAAAGCATCAGCTTTGAAAGAATTAGAAAATACCGTAGGGACCGCGGGAATCAACGCTTGCAGAGATGCTCCGTTGGGAATGTCGATGAAGCAAGAATGGACT
>VGLX01000082.1 GCA_016866645.1 Candidatus Woesearchaeota archaeon
AAGTCCCTGTATCAAAGCTTTATGGCACAGCAAGCTTCTACACGATGCTTAGGACCAAAAAACAAGGTATTAATACAATTGAGATATGCGGAAGCCCCGCCTGTTACCTCAACGGAGGATTAGATCTGGAAAAGTTCTTAGAAAAAGAACTTAAGATAAGCTTTGGACAGACTACCAAGGATAATAAAATCTCTATACTTAAGACTTCATGCATCGGATGCTGCGACAAGGCACCAGCGATGCTCCTTAATGACAAACCAGTTACGAATCTTACTGAAAAAAAACTGAAAACCATACTTAAACGATGCAAATCCTCAAAAAAACCAATCTGAAAGCCCTTGAAAAAGCGATTAAAATAGGGCCTCAAGAGACGATCAAGATACTTGAGACTAAAGGGCTAACAGGAAGAGGCGGAGCAGGATTCCCGACAGCAAAAAAATGGCTATTCGCTCTGAACTCACAGTCAGATGAGAAGTTTGTGATATGCAATGCTGACGAAGGTGAGCCAGGCACATTCAAAGACAAGTTCATCATCGAAAACAATCCTGAAACGCTAGTAGAAGGCATACTAATCGCAGCGACTACGATAAGTGCAAAAAAAGCGTTCATCTACTTAAGAGGAGAATACAGCCACTTAGAACCGAAGCTCAAAAAAGCGATAAAACTCGTAACGCAAAAATCGAAGGCAGGAATCGAGATAGAACTGGTGATCGGAGCAGGTGCATACATATGCGGCGAAGAAACAGCGCTCATCGAGTCCATAGAAGGAAACAGGGGACAGCCGCACTACCAGCCGCCATACCCGGTTGTTAAAGGCCTTTGGGATAAGCCAACTATAGTCAACAACGTCGAAACGCTCACATGCGCAGCACAAGCGATACTATTCGATGACTGGAACACATACTTAAGGCTATTCTCAGTCTCAGGAAACGTCACGAAACCAGGAGTCTATGAGCTGCCATTCAACGTAAAACTCTCTGAAATAATGAAACTCGCTCAGCCGAAAAACAAGGTTAAAGCAGTATACTTCGGATGCTACGGCGGATGCATGCCTTACAAGGACATTGAGTTAACACCTGAAAACGTCTGCGGAGAGAGCTGCATACACGGGTCATGCAGCATAATCGTTGTGGACGAAACTAATTCGATATTAGACTTATCTTATGTCGTATCCAAGTTTTTCGCATACGAATCATGCGGAAAATGCACGCCATGCAGAGAAGGCACTATAAGGGCGCTGATGATAGTAAGAAAGATACGAAGCGGACAAGCTACAGAAGAAGACCTTAAGATATTACAAGAATTAGGAGAGCATATCGGACAAACATCACTATGCGGCCTGGGAAAAAGCGCAACAAACCACCTGCTCACAAGCCTGAAGCACTTCAGGCATGACTTTGAAGAAAGGCTAAGATGAAAATAAAGCTGGACAACAAAGAGATCGAATGCGGACAGGACAAGACTTTATTAGAGATATGCCTCCAAAACGGAATAAAGATTCCAACTTTATGTTACCAGGAAAGCCTCAAGCCAGAAGCGAGATGCAGGGTATGCCTCGTTGAAATGGACGGTAAGCTGGTAACAGCATGCTCGACTTATCCAAAAGAAGGATGCAGCATAATCACAGAATCAGAAAAGGTCATGAAAGCCAGAAGGATGAACATCGAGCTGATAATGGCGGGCCATGTGAAAACATGCAGCCTCAATGTTAGCTCAAACCAGCTTTGCACAATACTAGAACAAATAGGCTTGACAGGGATAAGGTTTGATCCGATAAGGGACTATGAGGAAGATCTCGGCTCAGCGGTCATAAGGGAAGATAACAAATGCATAAACTGCGGAAGATGCGTCAAGACTTGCGCGGATATACAAGCAGTATACGCGATAGACTTCGCTAACAGAGGGTTCAACGAGCACGTCGCCCCATACTGCGAGCATAAATTGTCAGACGTCGCATGCATAAAATGCGGCCAATGCATACTCCACTGCCCTGTAGGGGCTATACGCGAAAGAGAGCATTTGTATGAAGTCATAAAATCACTGAAAGACAAGCGCAAGAAAGTGATAGTCCAGACCGCGCCATCAATAAGAGTCACATTGGGAGAAGAGTTTGGCATGCCTCCAGGAAGCCTGGTGACAGGCAAGATGGTCGCAGCATTGAGAAAATGCGGATTTGACAAAGTTTTCGACGTAGACCTCGGAGCAGACATGACCATAATGGAAGAAGCTTCAGAATTCCTAAGCCGAGTGAAAAAAAACGGCCCGTTCCCGATGATAACTACCTGCTGCCCAGGATGGATACTTATGATGGAGCACTTCTACCATGAACTGATAGACAATGATAACATGTCGACATGTAAAAGCCCTCACGAGATGCTTGGCATGCTAACAAAGACTTACTATGCGAAGAAGCAAGGGATAAACCCAAAAGACATTGTAGTAGTTAGTATAATGCCATGCACTGCAAAAAAATTCGAATCAACAAGACCTGAGATGAAAAGCGGAGTGAACTACGTACTAACAACAAGGGAATGCGCCAAGCTGATAAACCACTTCAAGATAGACTTCAAAAACCTGCCTGACGAAGATTTTGACCCCTCATTAGGCATATCCACAGGGGCAGGAGTTATCTTCGGAGCAACAGGAGGAGTGATGGAAGCCGCGTTAAGAACTGCTTACGAATTTGGAACAGGCGAAGAGCTGAAAAAAATTGAGTTCCATGAGATAAGAGGCATGAACGGGATAAAAGAAGGGTCTGTTAGCATAAAAGGAAAAACAATAAAATTCGCAGCGGCGCACGGCGGGGCAAACGCAAGAAAGCTGATGGAAATGAGGAAGAACTACCATTTTATCGAGATAATGGCCTGCCCTGGAGGATGCATAGGCGGTGGTGGACAGCCTCCGCACTCGACACTCGAAACTCTCAAAAAAAGAGCAGAAGCCATATACTCAGCAGACAAGTCGCTGAAACTTAGAAAATCACATGAAAACCCTATCGTAAAACAGATATACAAAGAATTCCTTGGAGAGCCGCTAGGCAAAAAATCAGAGAAGATTCTTCACGTAAGATACTTCAAGAAAAGCCAGTTCTGAAAGGAATAACTATTTAAAATAAAAAGCGCCTTATTCTTACTATGACAATATCAAAAGACATACCTCTTTCAGAAATAACACTCAGAAGATACGAGAAGCCTTACGAGATGCCTCGCAGGGAACTGATAAGAAAGCTCTGCCTGTCATTAGGCCTTTTACAGCCTGGAGACTCTAGAGATGTAATCGTAGACGTGCTCCAAGTGCTCTTGGATTATAAGCAAAAGAACAAGATGCTAGATTCAGAGGAAGTAAAGAGAGAAGTCATCGCTTTGAGGAAGAAAAACAAGCTGCTTTTGAAAGGTATAGCATCGTCAAACATCAGAAGGCAGCTGAAAAGGCTGAAAGACCTAAGCTTGGCAGAAAATATAAACAACGAGTACAGGATAACAGAATTCCAGGAACTGGAAGAGGTCTTCAACGAGCGGATAGAAAAGTTCATGCTGCCAAACATCATAAGCCGAGTCAAAGAGTATTTGAAAACAGTAAAATGATATACGAACCAGCAGAAGATTCTCTATTACTGCAAAAGCACGTGAAAAAATACGCTAAAGGGAAAGTTCTCGACTTAGGCTCAGGTTCCGGAATACAGGCCTTGACAGCTCTGAAAAAAACAAAAGACGTCCTAGCAGTGGACATAAACCCTAAAGCTGTTGATACGTTAAGAGAGAAAGGGCTGAAAGCAGAAGTATCAGACCTGTTTTCGAACGTAAAAGAAAAGTTTGACTTGATAATATTCAACCCGCCATACCTTCCTAGAGACGATGAAGAGCCGGAAGACTCAGCAGTCATAACCACCGGCGGAAAAGAAGGCTATGAGGTTATTGAGCGGTTCCTACAGCATGCTAAAAAATTTTTAACTTCTGAGGGAAGAATACTCTTAGTTTGCAGCTCATTAACAGGTGATGTGGAGAAACTTTTCAAAAAATATAGCTATAGATTCAAAAAATTAGAAGAAGAAAAAATCTTCTTCGAAAGACTATTCGTTTACTATCTTCAGTCATAAATCTGCTTGCCAAGCATAGATGTTTTCTTAACATTGTAATGCTCAGTGTCATAATCCTTCTCGATATTGACGAGCTCTAGCTTTTTTACGCTGTCTTCCAATTCTACAAGCATAATCCTGCTGTTTTTCACAGCAACTAGTTTTCCATTTTTTCCATCTGCCAGGGCTTCTACTGCGGCAGTACCAAAATAAAATCCCATCCTCCTATCCTTGGCTGAAGGCGGTCCTCCTCTTTGTAAATGGCTTAAGATGACGCATCTGGTTTCCATGCCTGTGCCTTTTTCTATCTCTTTAGCCAAGTAGTTACCGATGCCTCCGAGCTTTATATGCCCGAAATCGTCAACGCTTTTGTCCAATGTTAATTCATTAGCATTTTTAGGTTTAGCACCTTCTGCAACTACAACCATGCTGTACCTTTTGCCTTCCGCCCTCTTTTTCTCTAATATATTATTGACCTTCTTGACATCAAACTCAAATTCAGGTATCAACACGATGTCTGCTCCTCCGGCAAGCCCACCGATTAATGCGAGGTGGCCTGCGTGCCGTCCCATAGCTTCCACAACGAATATCCTCTTGTGAGAACCGGCGGTGGTCCTTAGATCTTCCATGTCACGCATTATCCTTTCAACAGCACTGTCAAAGCCTAATGTATAGTCTGTTTCTGATAAATCTTTGTCTATAGTCTTCGGAATACCAACTGTCGGGAAGCCGTGTTTTTTATAAAGCTTAGACGCGACACCTAAAGTGTCTTCACCTCCGATAGCCACGAGATAATTTAGTTTTAGCTTCTTAATATTGTTAAGCAAAACTTTTTCAGTTTGTTCAGATTTGAATGGGTTAGTACGAGAAGTACCAAGGATAGTCCCGCCCATACGGTCGATAGTGCGCACATAGTCCTTACTCAATGGTTGGGTATAATCCTCTGTAGCTTCCAGAAGGCCTTTCCAACCTTCTTTTATGCCCACAACCTCAAAACCTAATTCGTCAGATTTTTCTACAACCGCTTTTATAGCGGGGTTTAATCCCGGGCAGTCACCGCCGCCTGTTAAAATTCCAATACGTTTCATTTTCATAACACTCCTAGCTTTTTATTTTGTTAAAACCACTCTTCACTTTATTTATCTTTCTGTTTTGATTAATACGCACTTTTTTTAACAAGTTTTATAAATCATCATTTTTAATCTTTATCCTTTAATGGTAAAAGAAGTTTTAGTAGATGAAAACACCCGTTGGGAATGTATTTTTTGCGGTAAATGCTGTTACAAGATAGGCAATGAGTTCAGCCTTAGACTCTTTAACGAAAAAACAAAAGAAGGCGGAAAATGTGTCAATTTAAATGAAAAAAATAGGTGTAACATTTACGATTGCAGGCCATTAGGCTGTAAGATGTACCCTTTCTATCCAGACTGGAACAAGATTAAAGTTGGTATAGTGGACTTCTCTATAGGGTCTTTAAAAATAGATGAAGAATGTAGCGGGTACATGAAAGGAGTCTTAGTCACTGAAAATAAAAAGTTGTTCAAAAAATTAGGCATTATAGCCCTGCAAATCAAGGAAAACATAAAAAAACTTAAACATGGGCAAATAAAAGACATTTTCGCTTTGAGATAACAATCTGAACGAAAAACGAAAAGACAAACTTTATAAACCCTAAAAAATCCAGTAGATTAACAACCCGTTAAAACTACGTAACTGTAGGAGGGCTTTCGAATGAACAAAGAAGACATTCTAAAAGCCATAAAAAAAGCACGAGAAGCAAGCAAGAAAAGGAAATTCAACCAGTCATTTGACTTAGTCATTAACCTGCAAAAGCTTAACCTGAAAAAACCCGAAGAGAACATAAACAACTTTATAGTCTTGCCGCAAGGAAGAGGCAAGAAGCTGAAAATTTGCGCACTAGTCGACAAAGAGCTGGCAGTGCAGGCCAAAGTCATATGCGATAAGATGATAATCAAAGACGAGTTCGCTAAGTACTCTGAAAAGAAAGCATTGAAAAAACTCGCAACAGAATTTGATTATTTCATCGCACAGGCTAACCTGATGGTAGACATAGCAAAGTTCTTCGGAAAAGTATTCGGACCTAAAGGCAAGATGCCTTCACCAAAATCAGGATGCATAGTGCCTCCGAACATAGACCTGAAGATGATCTACGCGAAGCTGCAAAAGACTGTAAGGTTACAGACGAAGAATGAGCAGTCAATAAAATGTATTGTAGGTACAGAAGACATGAAAGACGAGCAAGTCCAAGAGAACGTATTAACAGTCTACAACACGGTCATGAGCAGC
>VGLX01000083.1 GCA_016866645.1 Candidatus Woesearchaeota archaeon
CTTTAAGACCTCTAACTTCTACTTTACAAAACCTTTTTTGAGAACTAGGCGTATGAGCATTCTCATACTTCTTAAGCTCTTTCTCAAGCCTTTCATTCTCCTTCTTAAGCCTCTCAATAATCCTATCCTTACGAATAGCCTCCTTGATAAGATTTTCCCTGTCCATCACCGAATACGTTTTTTGGAACGCCACAATCCTTCACCTACAAGGCGCCCCCTAAAAACCTCCCCTCCCAATCCACTAATAATAAGCATTCACTAGAATAAGATTATTTAGGTAATCCAAAATATATTCCCAATTACACATATAAGCCCATCAATAACCCACGTCAAAGCTTAATACATACAGAATATAACAACATTTATATATGATAAATGCGTATACTAGGTTAAGAACCAGATAGAATGATATAAAATAGAAAGCTTTATAAAGCCATCTACTTCTCAAAAGCATCTGAATGACACACTTCTGTAAGCAGCCCAACAAAATGCTAGGAAAAAATCACCTCTGAACAAATATTCATGACTTAACTGCTTATAGAGGGACGTGTATGCCCTGATAGTGTAGCTGGCCTAATCTTCCAAAGATCACAAAGGGGAGGCCAATCATGCGACCCTGTCGAGGTCGCGACCCGGGTTCGAATCCCGGTCAGGGCGTTTGGGCCGGTAGCTCAGCTTGGTAGAGCATCTGGGAAGAGAGGGACCAACTCATAGTCATCCCGTATCTCGGTGATACTTTTACCAAACGAGGAAGACATCAGGTGGTCGTGGGTTCAAATCCCATCCGGCCCGTAAATGATAAAAAACAATCGGCGGTAAAAAACAAAATGGCAAAAGTCGATATTTCAAAACACGAGTTCGTCCCGAAACATGTCAAGCTAAGCGAAAAAGAAACAGAAGAAATGCTAAACTCTTACAACATTTCTAAGAAACAATTGCCAAAAATCTCAAAAACTGATCCAGCAATTTTAGAAATGGATGTTAAACATGGAGATGTGATAAAAATAGTAAGGAAGAGTGCGACTGCAGGCGATTCGTTCTACTACAGGGTGGTGTTCTAAAATGATAAACAGAAGGATACTAATACAAAAATACTTCAAAGAACATTCGATAATCGAATCGAATATAGCATCGTTCAACAATTTCGTAGACAAAGAAGTGCACAACATAATCGAAGAGATCGGAGAGGTTACACCGACTATAATCCCTCCAGACATTCAAGACTTTAAAATAAAATTCGATAAAATCAGTATAGATAAGCCACAGATAACCGAAGCTGATGGAAGCAAGAGAAACGTTTATCCAAGTGAGGCAAGACTTAGAAGCTTAACATACGCGGCACCTATACATTTGAACGTCAGCGCGCATATAGACGGCGTGCAGAGAGAGACTTTCACAACACCTATCTGTAAACTGCCGATAATGCTTAAGTCAAAATACTGCCATCTTAGCGGGCTAAACAGAGACGACCTTATCAAACATGGAGAAGACCCTGAAGATCCTGGAGGATACTTCATACTTAACGGAAATGAAAGGGTTCTCATAATGGTAGAAGATCTAGCATCAAACAGGGTTTTTATAAACGAGAACAAAACAGGTCCTAGCAAATACACAGCCAAGATGTTCTCAGCAAGAGGATCTTACAGGATACCACATGTCTTAGAACAGATGAAAGATGGGATAATCTACTTGAGCTTCACCAGATTCAAAAGAATACCTGTAATAGCTGTGATCAAAGCGCTAGGGTTGACGAAAGACCAAGAAATAATGAAGTTCATATCAAGAAACAAGCACTATGACACAGTATTTATCAATCTTTACAACTCGATGGAAATCAAGTCAGAAGATGACGCGCTTGACTTCATAAGCAAAAAGCAAAAAATCGCACAGCCTAGAGAAGTAAAGATTGAGAGAACAAGAGAAAACTTAGACAAATACCTCTTACCTCACTTAGGGCTCACAGAGAAAAGCAGAATACACAAGGCTTACAACCTTTGCAAACTGGTCAGAAGACTATTATTGGTAACCCAAGAAGGCATGTCACCTAACGACAAAGACCATTACATGAACAAACAATTACAGCTAAGCGGAGACCTCCTTGCAGAACTGTTCAGGATGAACATGAGGGTCTTGGTAAATGACATATTATACAATTTCCAAAGGCTTGTCAAGAGAGGAAAGTTCTCATCAGTCAAGATAATAATCAGAGACAAGCTCTTAACATCAAGGGTTCTTAGCGCTATGGCTACAGGATCATGGGTTGGAGGCAGAAGGGGTATATCCCAAAACATAGACAGAACAGACTACCTAGCTACGCTATCGCACCTGCAAAGAGTAGTCTCACTGCTAAGCGTATCACAAGAAAACTTCGAAGCCAGGGAGCTACACCCTACACATTGGGGAAGGCTCTGCGCAGTAGAAACACCAGAAGGGACATCAATAGGGCTAAGAAAAAACCTAGCATTACTATGCAACATATCACAAGAAGAAGTACAGGAGGAGAAAATAAGGAAGGTGCTTGAAAACGCCGGCCTTACACCCATAAAATGACAGACGTATTCCTAAACGAAAAATTCCTCGGAACAGTAGAAAACAACAGGGATTATATTAAAAAGCTCAAAGAAGAAAGACGATCAGGAAGGCTTCCTGGAGCGATAAACATCCACTATAACGAGAAAAGCGACGAAATACTGCTAGATACTTCACGTGGAAGAGCAAGAAGACCATTAATAATCGTAGAAGCTTGCAAACCAAAACTGACCAAGGAGCTTCTGCAAAAGCTTGAAAGAAACGAAACAACATGGAAAGAGTTACTAACAACTGGTGTACTAGAATACCTAGACGCTTCAGAAGAAGAAGATGCGGTAATAGCTATCAAAGAAGAAGACATCACACCTGAGACTACGCACTTAGAAGTAGACTCCAACATAATATTGGGCGTAACGACTTCGTTAGTGCCTTACGCAAATTTTGGACAATCATCAAGACTTAACAGAGGGTCTAAAGGTCAGAAACAAGCAATAGGGCTATACACTGCTAATTTCTTAACAAGAATGGATACAGATGTATCAGTCTTACACCAACCTCAAAGACCTATTGTTAAAACTTTCATGTACGACGCATTAAGTCTAGAAAAGCACGCTGCAGGACAAAACATAGTCATAGCTTTGATGAGCTATGAAGGGCAAAACATGCAGGACGCGATAATAATCAACAGAGGATCGATAGACCGGGGCCTTGCTAGGAGCACTTATTACAGGCCTTATTCTGTAGAAGAATTAAGGTACTCTGGAGGGCTAACTGACGAAGTAGGCATACCTTATAAAGAGGTAAAAGGCTACAGGACAGAAAAAGACTACAGACATTTGGAAGATGATGGAATAGTCTATCCTGAAGCTAAAGTTGAAGAGGAAGAAGTAATAATAGGTAAGACTTCACCGCCAAGATTCTTAGGCGAGCTTGAAGAGTTCAGCATAGCTGCCAATATAAGGAGGGAAAGCTCAATCACGATAAAGCACGGTGAAAAAGGGATAGTAGACATGGTTGTAGTCACAGAAAACGAAGAAGGGAACAGGCTAATCCAAGTAAGATTGAGAGACCAGAGAATACCTGAAGTAGGCGACAAATTCGCCTCCAGACACGGACAAAAAGGAGTGGTAGGAGCGATAATACCGCAATCAGACATGCCTTTCACTGCATCAGGAATTGTGCCAGACATAATATTTTCACCACACTCAATTCCTTCAAGAATGACCATAAGCCACTTAATCGAAGCTATAGCAGGAAAAACTGGAGCATTAAGAGGCAAACACATAGATGCTACCGCATTTGATGCTGAACCTGAAAAAGACCTAAGAAAACAGCTTCTCGAACTAGGGTTCAGAGAGAACGGTACAGAGAAGATGTATAACGGAATAACCGGCGAAGAGTTTGAAGTACAAATATTCATAGGAGAAATGTTCTACCAAAGACTAAAACACATGGTAGCCAACAAGCTACACGCAAGAGCCTCCGGAAGAATCCAACTACTGACAAGACAGCCTATAGAAGGAAGAAGCAAAGGAGGAGGTCTGAGGTTGGGAGAGATGGAGAAGGACTGTTTCGTAGCACACGGAGCGTCCCTGCTCTTAAAAGAAAGGTTTGACTCGGACAAAGCAACTGTGCATATCTGCGAAACTTGCGGAATGTTCGCGATATACGACAGTTCTAAGAACAGGAAATTCTGCCCGAGATGCGGAACCAACACCGACATATCATCCATAGAGATAAGCTATGCTTTCAAACTACTGCTAGATGAACTAAAAGCTTTAGGGATAAACCCTAAGCTGACGCTAAAAAACAAGTACTGAGGTCAAAAAAATGCACGTCTCAAAAGAAATCGCAACCATAACATTCAGCTTATTAAGCCCGAAAGAGATAAAGAAGATAGCATGTGCTAAAGTAATAACACCAGAACTTTACGACAAAGAAGGATACCCTGTAGACGGAGGCCTGATGGACGTAAGACTAGGCGTCATCGACCCAGGACTCAGATGCAAGACTTGCGGTGAAAAACTGAAAGACTGCATGGGACACTTCGGATATATCGAGCTGGCAAGACCCGTGGTACACATCAAGCATACAAGGATGATACTAGACGTTCTAAGATCAGTCTGCAGAGAATGCAGCCGAGCTTTATACCCTGAAGATAAGATAAAAGAAAAATACAACCTTGCCTTGAAAGTCAAGAAGCAAAAGGGTTTAGAGATTTACAGAAAGCTCACAAGGGCTTATGTACAAGAGCTTAAGAACATAAAGAAATGCCCTCACTGCGGCAAGAAGCAGTACAACTTCAAGCTAGAAAAGCCGGTTAACTTCTACGAGAACGAGAAGAGACTCTCGCCTATAGAGATAAGGCTCAGATTTGAGAAAATACCTGATGCTGACTGTGAGCTCTTAGGGCTAGATCCTAAATTTACTCGACCTGAATGGGCTGTCCTTACAATTTTACAAATCCCTCCAGTGACTATGAGACCATCAATCACTTTAGAGTCTGGAGAAAGAAGCGAAGACGACTTAACTCACAAGCTCGGGGATATAGTAAGGATTAACCAGCGACTTTTCGAGAATATAAACGCTGGAGCGCCAGAGATCATAGTAGAAGACTTATGGGACCTGTTACAATACCATGTGATAACATACTTCGATAACACTATAACTCAGATACCTCCTGCGCGGCACAGATCTGGACAGCCGCTGAAAACTCTTGTAGAGAGGATAAAAAGCAAAGAAGGAAGGTTCAGGTATAACCTAGTAGGCAAAAGAGTTAACTACGCAGCGCGTACAGTCATATCACCAGATGCGAAGATAAAACTCAACGAAGTAGGAATCCCAAAATCTGTAGCCGAAGAGTTAACTGTCCCGGAAAGAGTTACAGAATGGAACTTAGCATACCTGAAAACGTTTGTACAAAATGGTCCTAAACAGTATCCAGGATGCAATTACGTAATAACACAAGACGGCAAGAAGAAAAAAATAACCGACGAGACTAAAGAACAGATACTAACAGACTTATCACCAGGATGGATTGTTGAGAGACACGTAATAAACGGTGACGTATGCCTTTTCAACAGACAGCCATCACTGCACAGGATGAGCATAATGTGCCACAAGGTAAGGGTCTTACCTGGAAGGTCATTCAGGCTCAACCCGACAGTATGCAATCCTTACAACGCAGACTTCGACGGAGACGAGATGAACCTGCATATACCTCAAACAGAAGAAGCAAGAGCAGAAGCAGAAATACTCATGCAGGTACAAACGCAGATAATAACACCAAAAAACGGCTACAATGTGATAGGCTGCGTAGAAGACTCAGTAACAGGAAACTATTTGCTTACGAAAGGAACAACGCCTGATGAAACTAAGCAAGGAATACTGATGCCTAAAGAAGATGCTGTACAAGTTTTGATGTTAACAGGAATGAGCGACACTTCAAAACTTAGAAAGCTTAAAAAGCAAGTGACAGGAAAAGAAGTGTTTAGCGCTATACTACCCGACGATTTCGACTTCTTAGGAAATGCTAAAAGCTGCAAACGATGCGAAAAATGCAAGAAAGACAAATGTGATATAGACGCTTATATTTGCATAAAAAATGGTGACCTGCTTTGCGGCGTTATAGACAAGAACACGATCGGCGAAGAGAACGGGACTTTACTAAGAGCGTTACACAGGAAGTACGGGGAAGATAAAGCGCTAGAACTCATGAGTTACATATTCAAATTGGGTATAAGCGTCTTGCTGAAAAAAGGGTTCACAACCGGATTGAGAGACAGTGACCTATCTCAAGAGACTATAAACCGGGTTGAAGAAATCAAAGA
>VGLX01000084.1 GCA_016866645.1 Candidatus Woesearchaeota archaeon
GTAACTACTTACTAGAGATAACATAATCCTATGTATTGTGGCGTGAAACATACGGGTTTATAAATCAAACATCCTAAAACATTAACATCCATGAAACCAGTAAAGCAAATGAACATCAAAACCGGAATGGACGTTAAAGACCTAGTCAAAGAAATGTCAGGCTCAGGAGTGTTCGGAGCAGGAAGGATAGCCCAAGCAGCAGACATCCTAAAATCTATGAAATCTGACAAGGACTGCAAGATATTCCTAGGCGTAGCAGGAGCCATGGTGCCCGGAGGCATGAAGGGTATAATAATCGACATGCTGAAAAACGGCTACGCCCACGTATTCGTGACTACAGGAGCCAACCTGACACATGACCTGATAGAAGCATTAGGCTTCGAGCACTACCAAGGAAACTGCCAAGCAGACGATAAGGAACTGCATAAGAAAGGCATAGACCGGATTTACGAGACGTTCATGCCCAACAAGGTCTATGAAGACTTAGAAAAATTCTTCAACAAAAACTTCGACAAGCTCAAAGGCGAGACGAGCATCAAAGAGTTCCTATGGAAGCTCGGAAGCTTACTAGAGAAGGATTCTATACTCAAGACATGTTATGACAAGAAGATACCGATATTCTGCCCAGGCATAGCAGACTCAGGCATAGGCCTCATGATGTGGGGCCACTTAGCCAAAGGAGAAAAAGTAGAAGTGAAAGCGTTCGAAGACCTGAAAGAAATCATGGACTTAGCATGGACTGCAAAGAGAACAGGAGTCATCTACGTCGGTGGCGGAGTGCCTAAGAATTATATTCAGCAATCCATGCAGCTGACCAAAGGTGCTACTTATGGGATACAGGTAACGATGGACAGGCCAGAGCCTGGCGGAAGCTCAGGAGCAGAGCTGAGAGAAGGAATATCCTGGGGAAAATTGAATGACAAAGCAAAGCATGTCAACGTCATCTGCGATGCAACAATCGCACTACCATTGGTCTACTCTGCTGTGAAATAACATGACAAAACCTATCAAAGACGAAAAATACTGGGAAGAGTTCGGCAGGCAGATGGGCAGGAAGTTCGGGGAGTCGAAGGCTTATTCTAGGACTTATCATTTTACAGGCGGATCCACGCTGGCGTTGTTGCTGTTTCTAATCGGGCTGTACTGGGTCGCACGAGACTTAGGGCTGGTAGAGCAGAAGATATCCATCTGGGCTTTGATATTCACAGTCGTAGGCGGATACTGGTTTCTGAAGTCTTTATTCAGAAGATACTAAAACATTTCACATCACTAATTCTAAAAGTAGCACCCTTTCTTCAAAACTTTCTTAACCAAAGTCTCAGAATTGTAAACAGACTTTTTCAGCTCGTAGAAATGCAACGTGGCCCTGTCGTCGCTCGCAGCGCTCACATCATAAGGTATGAACTCTTTACAGGACTTTCGGGTCTTATAGTTGCATGTTTGGCAGATATCATCAAGCGTATCAGTTAGCTTGATTTTGGTTTTCGGCTGAAAAACTTTTTTTATAACGCTTATTATGTTATAACCATGCTTTTTAGAGTGGCCATCATCAACAGCGGCGTGTAAGACTAGCTCATCTTTTATCTTTATCCTGGCGGGATTATCCATCCTTGTAGCATAGCTGTGCAGTATCCTTAGATGATGCCCTCTTAATGTGATAGTTTTGGCCATTTTAACATGATTAAGATTTCATCGGTTTATAAACGTTGGCGATTATAATGCCCACAGTATCTTGTAATAGGACATATCCCACATTTGGGATTCCTTGGCGAGCATATAGTTTGTCCATGCCTTACTAGTAATTCGTTTATCGGCATCCAGTATTTCTTAGGCAAGCTTTTCCTTAGTTCCAGTTCTGTCTCTTCAGGAGTTTTTGTCTTTACCAGTCCTATCCTGTTAGATAAATGGTGAACGTGCGTGTCTACTGGGAGGCTTAACAGTCTATACCCAAAGAGCAGTACGCAGTTCGCAGTTTTTCTTCCAACGCCCCTAAGCTTCAAAAGCTCATCGATGCTTTTCGGAACTTTTCCGCCATAATCATTTATTAGTTGTTTAGAAACTATCTGTATATTCTTTGCCTTAACCCGGTAGAAGCCTGAAGGCCTTATCGCTTTTTCCAGCTTTTTAACGTTGAGCTTTAAAATTTTCTCTGGAGTGTCAGCCAGCCTGAAAAGCTGCTCGGAAGCTTTCATGGTGTTGGCATCTTTGGTCCTCTGGCTAAGTATTGTAGATATCAAAACCCTATAGGGTGTAACATGGATATCAGAAAAAAATTTCCTCCCAGGATACTTCTTCCTTAAGAGCTTGAAGATTATGTCAACGTCTCTCATTTCAGCACTACGCCTGTCTTGTAGCTCCAGAACAGCAAGTCCAGCTCATCCAGGTTTATAAAACCTGTTACGCCTTCTGTTTTTGTCAAAGAATAACTAGTTGTGTCTCCCTGTTTTTTTATCTTGATTTTCAGTTTTTTCCTGTCAGCAGTTATTTTTATCTTAGGGGGTATTACTTTTCTGCAGCAAGGTCTGATGCCTAAGTTAGAAAAGTTGTCTGTGATATGGAATTTTCCGTCCCAGCATGGTTGTTTTAATAAGAATATGTAACTTCTCACTGGTATGACGATTTCTGCGTCAGGCTCCCAGTATCTCCATAGTTCAGGATTTCCGTATTCGTTGGGTTTTCTAACTCTTTTTGGGATTCCTGTTTTTAGATCTATGTCTTCAGGGTGTATGAGCCCAGGTTTTCCTTTTGGAATCGTAGCTCTCATTTTTTTGCCTGTAAAAACATAATCTTTTTCTTCTTTTTTTATGATTGGATGCTCTATGATATATTTGTAATCTTTGATTAATGTGTCTAGGAATTCTACGAAATTTGAGCCTGTGAGGCTGTTTATCATCTGAATATCTCTCATTTTTTTTGCATCATTTAGGACAAGCCAGTATTCTTTTAGGCTTAAAATTGAGAATCCAAGATTTTTTGCTAAGGCTCTCGCTTCAGGGTATGTTATGTAATTAATCCTTCTTTCTTGGTCTGTTGAAAAATTTATCCTCATTTTTTTTGCAGCCCTAATGGTGTCGCATGTTTTTTTGAGGAAGTCCCTGTTCACCCACAGCTTTGTGGAAGCGGAGTAGAAGTGTTCGTTGAATACCTTAATTATAGGTTCTAGTACAGGGGCTGTTTTTTTCCTGGATAGTTGTATTCCTGTGCCCCAGAATTCGACAAATTCTTTCGTCCGTCTAAGGTTTATGTTTTCAAATTCGAATCTTACAATCTTTTCAAGCAGCTCAAAAACAGTATCTTTGAACTCTTTTGAACCGCTTTTGTTGAACACCAGGTATACCCTTTCCCTGTTTACCGTTTTGTTGTTTTCTTCATAATCTGTTATTCTCAGGGCGGTCAAGGGCAGGTTTTTCTCGGCATTGTTCTGTTCGGCTAATGTCACAGCTTTTTTTATAAGATCCTTCTTTAAAGTATAGCCTTTCTTATCAAACCCGTTTTTGATTTTTGCAACCGCAAACCCGAATCCCCAATCTTCTTTGTAATCGCGCTTGAACAAAACTTCAGGATCGTCCGTGTTAAGCAAGAAGGACATCAGGCCAGTGTAGAGCTCGTCATCGTTAGTGGTTTCTGAAACGTTTTTTAAATAATCCATAATCAAAGCGTCTTTCACGGTCATTTTGTGCTTTACCCTGTTTTCGGTGTCCATCAGCGTTGCGCCGTATAGCATCCGCGACAGCGTTTTATCGAAGTATAAGCCCATCCCTAAGGTTTTTTGCACGATTAATGCGGTGCAGGAGCCTGTCATTTCCAACGTTTTAGGTAGGTTTTGGAGCTTTGCAACTTCAGAGGCGATATGGTGGTCTATTATTGAAATGAAGTTTTTCTGGACTTCAGGTTCTCTGTTCTGGTCTACCGATATCCATCTTGCCGTACCTGCCTTTTTCGCCTTTTCGTATGCTTCTTCTGTGACCAGTAATATGCTTTCTGAAATCTCTTCTCCCAGCAAGTGCTTAGCCTCGTCTGGGACGTTATGATTTTGTATGACTGGGATGTAAACAATACTTCCCTTGTCCAGGATGCTGTTCCGCCATGCTTCAAAAAGCGAACTTATTGTCGTGTCAGCATCAGGATTCTTGTGACCCATCACAAATGCGATATCTTCTCTTTTTTCTAAAGCGCATTTCAGCCTTTCTCTTGAGCTCTTAATAAAAGTTAAGAAGTCTTTGTAAGAGAGCTGTTTAATGCTTATGGTTGATACGGTACTCGCGGCATCATCTATTTTTTTAATACTGCCCGTATCATTCTTTGATAAGGCAATAATCTTTAACAGTCCTAGCAAGTTAAAGAACTGTTCCCGCAGTTTATGAACAGCAAGTTCTTTAGACCCGACGAACAATGAGCCATGTTTAGATAAGAAACTGACACAAGCATCAAGATTCCTGTAAACTCTTGTATAATTATTTTTTATCCTTAGGTTCCTGCTTAGCTCTTCATAATTTTTCAGCAGTTTCTTTGCCCCAATCAAAACATTGGCACTTATTATTGGCTCTAACGGCTTAACTCTGCATTCCCTGATCATCAGAACAGGTTGTTTTGAATCAACCGGGATTCCTAAATCTAAAGAAGGTTTTCCAACAGAGGTTACGTATCCTCTCACAGGCGCTAAAGTTTTTAGTCTGGTCACAGAAAAATCTGGCGACCAGTACTTCCAGCTCGTATCAAACTTTTCCCTGAACGCTTCTACTCTTTTAGGCAACCCAGTTTCAGAGTTGATATTCCTTTTAGGGTCAAACCAGCCAGGCCTTCCGAAGGGAAAAACCGATTTTTGTTTTTTACCGGAATACTCATATTTTCCAATAAGCTTAGGATGATCTATAAACACTCCTTCATTAAGGTAAACTCTATCCAGCCACTCGCAATACTTACTTGATGTAAGGCACTCCAGCATTTCCTTATCTTTTGCTTTTTTAGCATCTTCCAGAACCTTCCAGTATTCTGCAGGGCTTATCATTACAGAGTCTAAAGTTTCTAGAAGCTTTTTCGCATTATCAAAATCTATAAAATTTATCCGCCCCCCCTCATCCCAACTCATCCTTACGCCCGATTTCTCAGCTGCCCTTTTTACCCTGCTGTCCATCTGCAAAGGATTCCTTGACACGTACAGGCCTGTTGATTTTGAATAGAAGAATTCATCTTTCATTTCAATATTTTTCCTGTTCTAGAACTCCAGAATAATAAATCCAGTTCATCTAATGGTATACTGATTTTTTCGCTGAACGTTTTGAACTGTTCTTCCATCCGCTCGTACTGTTTCCTTGAAGAAGGTCTCTTGTCAGAGCCTAGTACTCTCAGCTCGTATAGGCATTTTATTATGTGTACATCAAGTATCGCCAAATCTTTGTACCCAACATTCCTTAAGAAGTGCGACGTCTCTTTAAGCCCTATGCCTTTGAAGTTTGAGACTAAGAAGTCCCTTGCAGTTGTTCCTTGTTCTGGAAGTCCTTTTAACAAGTTTATCTTGTCTCTGGCTTCTACTATATACTTTGCTTTGTTGTTATGGAACCTCGCGTAGCCTTTCAGCGCCTTAGCCACATCTTCTTTCTTGCCTCGCAGTAATAATCGCTTGTGGTCGTTGTTGATAACTTGTATGACCCTTTCTGCTCTGCTCATAGGGGTGCATAGGCAGAAGCATAGTTCGATGAACAGCTCCTCCCCGCTTTTAGTCTTTAGCTCTTTGAATTCTCTCAACCTTTTTCGTATTTCAGGTTTTCTTTTAGAATACTCTTTTTTCAGCTCTTTTATGTTCTTCATTTGAATACTCTATCGAGCATCTTTGAAGGGTTGCTGGGGAAGAAGTGAAGGTGAGTCTCGCATTTGCAGTCTGTGCTGCCGAATTTGTTCATGACAGTGCGTCCTTTCAGGCTTTTTATCTTCTCGCTGAGCCAGCATTCTTTTTTCTCGTTAGTTTTTATAACTTTTACTTTTACTATCTTTGCTTTTTCTAAGAAATAGTCTATATGCCAAAACTTCTTTTTCACCTTGCTCTTATGCCTTTTTATCCTCTCTTCCAATCCGTTTAGCGCTGAGCCGACATAGCAGTAATACCCTTTCGGGAAGAGGACAGTCTTGCCCTTGACGTTTATACGAGTATAGTTCTTCAGATGCATCAATAAACAATAGACTCCTTTGTTCATGATGAGAATATCTATTTTTGGCATGCTTAAAAATCTTTTTGATTTAACAATCCGGATACGGCTTTAGGGACATCCTCTAAAACGCTTAAATTTTGAGGCTACAGCCTTTCTGAAGCATTTTGCCTGTTTTCTCATCATCGGATATGAAAACTGAAAAATTTT
>VGLX01000085.1 GCA_016866645.1 Candidatus Woesearchaeota archaeon
AAAAGAAGTGGGCCTGCCCGGATTCGAACCGGGGACCTCCGCCGTGTGAAGGCGACGTCTGCTGAACCGAGCGTCACGCACCTCTTGGGCCTCTTTTTATGCTCGGTTTCACAGCGGGGTTATTCGTTTGTTGCGAATCATTCACTTTGGGATTGTTTCATCAACCTGTCGGTCCGAGATCAAGTGCGGTAATTTTCTTTGCATTGCACGGAGGCGTTACAAAAAATGTATCACTTTTAGTAAAATGTGTTACAAAAAATGTATCACTTTAGAAAGATTTAAATAGTCTGGCTGCGGTTACCTGACATATGGTTAAGCGTGAAGAGTTGTATCATGTCCTGTTCGAACAACAAGAATCGTTCCACATAGAAAAAGAGTTTGTGGATAGGAATATAAAAAAAGAAGTATTGTCATTCATCCATCTTAACCTTCCGATTATAATAACTGGTGTAAGAAGGTCGGGAAAATCAACACTCCTGTGCATAATAAGAAACCACCTGAAACTTAAGGAAAAAGATTACCTTTATATAAACTTCAATGATGAACGGCTAACAGACTTTGCTTTAGAAGATTTCCAAAAGATAATCGATTTCATAGATGAGCAAAGTTACGACAAGAACTGTTACCTATTCCTTGATGAAATACAAGAAACGGCCGGATGGGAAAAATGGGTCGACAGGATAAAAGAAAAACATCCCATCTTAATAACGGGGTCAAATTCGAAGCTGCTAAGCAAAGAAATTTCCACAATCTTGACAGGAAGATCCATAAACATAAGCTTATACCCTTTTAGTTTTAGAGAATTTCTTGAATCGAGAAAAACAGACATAAACAACTGGGAGCTTAACCTTAAATCCCATTCAAGAATAAGAAAAGAGTTCTCAGAATATATCTCAACAGGAGGAATCCCAAAGGTAATTGTCGATAATGACAAAAGATTATTACAGGAGAATTACGAAAATATACTCTATAGGGATATTATAAAGAGATTCAACCAAAACCTCGAGAAGCCTATCAAAGAAATATCAGTGTACCTCTTGTCAAACATTTCCAACAGACTAAGTATTAGGGCGCTGTCAAAAACAGCCCAAATAAAAAACCTTTCCACAATAAAATCGATTTTGGATACGTTTGAAAAAGCGTTTGTTTTCTTTTTTGTAAATAAGTTTGATTTTTCTGTAAGAAAGCAGATACAAAACCCGAGGAAAGTTTACTGTATTGATAACGGCTTTGTAACTAAAGTAGGGTTCAAATTTTCAGAGGATAAAGGCTGGCTTTTAGAAAATCTCGTATTTTTAGAACTAAAGCGGAATAGGAAAGATGTTTACTATTTTTCAGAAAAAGGAGAATGCGATTTTCTGATAAGGCAGGGAATCAAGATTATAGAAGCGATTCAGGTCTGTCACGGATTGAACGAAGATAATAAGGAACGAGATGTAAACGGTCTAATCGAGGCTTTAGAAAGGTTCAAGCTCAAAGAGGGATTGATTTTGACTTATGATCAGGAAGACGAAATTGAGATTAAGGGTAAGAGAATAAAAATAATGCCCGTTTGGAAATGGCTTTTACAAGTTTAATTCTTTATACAGATAGTTCAGACTTTTAGGCAATACTTTTTGTTTACAATCACGAGTGCAGGTTCGTTTGTAAGGTATATGGCCACATACAGTAAAAAGAAGTGGGCCTGCCCGGATTCGAACCGGGGACCTCCGCCGTGTGAAGGCGACGTCTGCTGAACCGAGCGTCACGCACCTCTTGTGCCTCTTTTTATGCTCGGTTTCACAGCCGCTAGACTACAGGCCCTTTAGGAGTTTGTTTAGGATTGGTTGTTTTTTAAAACTATCCTTTAAGCTGGTTATTTCTTAATAGTGGTAACAAAACGAAAGGTTTATATAGAAAAACGAAACCCAAAAATACTGAATATACAGACTGGAGGACTTGAAAAAATGGCATTAGACAAAGATATAATAAGACAGGCGCACGAGATAAACCAATCCTTGCACGAAAACTCTTCTCAATACATCCACACCAGGCCAGTAGTGATATCAGAATCAAGCCTAATACTTCCAGGCAAGGTAAGGCACCCTTTCAAGATAACCTACGACCTTAAAGACCTGTTCACCATAGGAGCATTGACAGAAAGCTCAATCCTGATGACAGGAGGCACCGACCTAGGAAAAACAACCTTGGCCTTGCTGGTCATGAACAGCCTTTTCGGAAAAGAGGAAGAAGGCTGGCACAAGATAGACCTAGACCGAGACTTCGGAAAAGACATATACTCAAAAGTAGACTTCTCAGCCCTGACAGAAGGCAAGACAACCGAAGAGCTATACGCAGCAACCAAATTCCTAACCCTGCCAGGACTGATACTGGACGAGATCAACAGGCTCCACGCCAAGCTAGGCAACAAACTATTGCACTTCTTCGACAAAGACATAGCCCTGCCCAACGGACAAAGGGTCAAACTAGGAACAAGCACAGAAAACGGGAGAAACTACCAGTTCCAAATCGCAGCGATAAACGAAGGAGACGAATACGAAGGAGTGTTCGACATGGACAAGGCCATGAGGCGAAGGACAGTCATAGAGATACCGATGGACATATTCACGCCAACAGAACAAGACAGGGAGATGATAAGGAACCAAGAATCAAAGAACATAATGCTCTTGAACAATATTAACCATTTAGAAAAATTGCTAAAAGTCAACGAAGCTTTGAAGAAAATCCCAATGCACCCGACAGCAAACATGTTCATAGCCTATCTAGAATCTTTTGATTACTGCAAAAACTCTCCCACCAGAGAGAAAGGCGGAGTGGCATCAAAGAACGGCTCAGTATACCACATATGCACGAAACCTGTCAAGATAGGAAGCCAGGTGTCACCAAGCGACGTAATCGGATGCGAGTTCCTAAGAACCTTCGAAAACGACTTATGCCCATACGTCAAAGGCCTAACACCGGGAGTGTCAAAAAACCTTATAGCAGTAGCGAAAGGGTTCGCACTGTTAAGAGCGACTAAGTTCGTTGAGCTACTAGCAGCGTACTTTGACAACCAGGCAGCTGACCACATCATAAAGGATCCTGCAAAGTTCAATGGCTCATTAGGACAATACGCCGAAACCTACTCTTCAGGCAAAGAACTGGCAAAGGCAGCGATAACAAAATACTTCAGCAACCTAGAAGTCGAAATCAGCGACGTAGAAGCAGCGGCCGGGTTCGTAGGCTACTCAAAGATGGGAATCTCAAACTTATGGATTCTGAAACACTACCAAGGCAACAGGTACGCGGCAGTGACCAACTTCTGCAAAGAAGCAAGGTCAAAACTAGAGGAAGGGCTGGTCAGGCCAGAGATGTCAGACCTGAAAACGCTGCTGAGCGGAGAAGGCGGCCCGAAACAGCTGCAAGAGGTCAGGGCTTATTGCGACTCACAAAACCCTTGGCTAGGAAAAGCGATAACACCATACATCAGCAAAGGCAAGAAAAAGCTTGAAGACAAAACAAAAGTCGAAGACCTGTACAGGTAACGAGCAAGTCCAGTACTGAAAAATGGCTGACCAAGACTTTTCAAGGATAGGCGAAATATTCTACAAAGAAGTCGGAGACGAAGCAGACATAAGCCTTGAAGGCTTCATAAAAAAAGCGCTAACCACCTACTCCGAAAAGTTCATGGCCAAAGAATTTCTCGAAACGATAAAGCCGAAAAAGATAACATTCCCGAGCAGCAAAGGCTACCTGTCTTTCAACGTCCAGCCTTACTACGGCAAGCCGGACATATCAAGCTTAGAGCTGATCACAAGAAGATACGACGCTGCAGGAATGCTGAGCAGACTTAGAGGCGATGTCACAGCAGAATTCTTAAGCCTAGACATAAACACGGCAGACAAAGAGCTGAAAAAAAAGGTCCTGAAAGCCAAGAAGAACAACGCCTCACAGGTAAGCGGAGCTGATTTTTACTTCTCGCTAGACCCAGAAACCCCTAACATCATAAAGAGGATAGTCTGGAACAGAGCAGAACAAGCCACGTTCGACAAAGAAGTCTTTTACAGGGGTAAAGAAGACGATAGCGGAATAACATCACTAATCCTAAAAGCGAACAGGATAAGCGTAAACTACTCATTCTACATAGAGGACAACCCTACGATGGGCCTGATCAAAGAGTGCTGCGATATGAAGCAGCCATCAAAAGAGTATTACAAAATACTGTACAGCATCAGCAGCGCTGATGAAAAAGTCTTGCCTGCAAGGATACTAAACCATCTGAAGCAAGTATTCGAAATAGCAAAAGATGACTTCGACCACTTGTCTTACCAAAGGGCAAAGATAGAAGACGTAAACACCGTGTTCACAGGAGATTTAAGATGAGCGCAAACTCCAGCCTAGAATCACACATAGAAAAGTTATGCATAAAAGTCTTAGATGAGAAAGGCTGGAAGACTTTCAAGGACATACAAGTGAAAGCTTTAGACCAGCTGTCGCCTATAGGCGCTTTTATCACATTAACGCAAAGGCAGATCAACATCAACGTAAGCAATGACATTTACAAAGCGATTGACGACTGGAAAAGAGATGAAAAGCTTATAGGAAGCAGCGAGTCAGTAATTGAGCCGTTAACATACTTCGCAGTCGTGCACGAGTACGGCCACCACCAATACTGCCCTAGGACAAGGGAAGACCTGCAGCAAGTCCTTGAAGGAATCTTCGAAGCAGTCCAAGGCAGGGAATGCGACGCTGAAACGATAAAAGGATTATGCCTGAACATACACAACATGTTCTCAGACACCATACTCAACACTATCAACTCACGCACAGACGATAAAAAAGAATCATACAGGGAATGGTTAGACAATTTCTACAGCCTGTCAGGCCACTACCTCAAAAACCTGGGCGTTAAGCGAAGGATGAGCAAGTCATTCTCGCTGTTCCTAGAATCAAACCAGTTTTTATGCAACACGAGCGAAAAATCCAACGAGAGCATACATAAGAAATACTTTCCAAGGTTCTTCCCAGGATTCCAGAGGTACAGGAAGAAGCTGCTCAACGTTTTCACAGGCGACGAGGAACTAACCAAGAAAGTCTTAGAAAGAAGCCTCAGCGAAGAAGAATCAGAAAACTTAGTGAAAAGGTTCAAAGACAATTCGTTATGGAAGAAGATGGCTTACGACTACACCAACATACTCTATCCGTTCATCAAACAAGAGTCAAAACAAGAGCAAGAGATGCTGGACAACTCCTTCTCTAAAGAGGAGCGCCAAAGCCAAAGCCAAAAGAAAACCAGCGAAAAGAAAGACAAAAGCTGCGACAAGCAATGCGATAACAACTGCAAAGACAAGAAGAGAAACCCTATCGAGGACATACTCGACAAACTGTTGAAAAACGAGAAGCACGTGCCTTACACCTCACAGTTCTTAGCGCAGTTCTGGAAGCTCGACCAGCTGTACAAGTCAAGGGCAGGAAAAATAGCGTTATACGCCGAGGAACAAAGCCGAAGCAGCCAGGACGAGGAGAAGATGTCGGTTGAAGAGATGCCTTTCGAAGAGTTCGAGCCTAAAGACATAGACTGGGCATCGACAAGGATACTAACGAAAAACGGCGGGACGAAACACGTAGAGCTTTACAAATACTCAAACCCTTTGATACTTCCTTTCGAGTCTGAAGAGCAGCCGGTAGGCATACCTGACCTGAGCTTCATACTTGACAGCAGCATATCCATGGGCTTCAAGCCTTTCGAAGGCGAAGGTCAAGGGGGGTATCACTTCGCAGTGTTAGCTTTTTATTCAATACTAAACTATTTAGAAAAAGAAGGATTAGCCCCTTTGCTCAATTATCACATGATAAACTTCTCAGACACAACTTATTCTTCAGGGTGGAGGAATTATTCAGAGCTCATGGAAGTTAAGAAGACATTGTTTGACTATCAAGGAAACGGAACAACCCTCGACCCAAAAGCACTAGAGGACTTAAGGGATAACAGGAAAGACAACCTGCTATGCTTCATGCTAAGCGACACAGGATTCAACAGCATGGATAATGAAGCAAAGATAATAGAAGAGGTCGACAAGATAATAGGCACAAGAAGCATAGGGTTCTACCTATTCCAGCTAGGCTACCCATCAAGGTTCTCCAAAGCTATGGAAGAAAGAAACATCCCTGTGCAATACGTAAAGTCAGCCGAGGATTTCATGAACAAGTCAATAAGGTTCAGCAAAAGCCTTTACGGGGAGATTGTGAAGAGATGAAAGACGAGTACCTATCAAAACTGACGAACAAGCGCATAACAGAAATCCTGCTAAACAAAGAAAACATATCCCCATTAGAGGAGCTTATCAATAAGGAAAGACATAACTATAACG
>VGLX01000086.1 GCA_016866645.1 Candidatus Woesearchaeota archaeon
AGAATAAAGAGAAAACATAAGCGAATGCTTTAAACACTTTAGCGCCGTCGAAGAATCCGAAAGGCAAGATGTTGAATATGAACAGGAACAGGTTAATTTTCTTCGTAAGGTGGGCAAGTATCATCTGCTTCCTGTTAAGCTTGAAAAACTTGATATAAACGCTGGCACCAAGCCATAAGAATAAGTTCACCAAAGGCCCAGCTAACGCTACTAAGCCGCTAATTAAGACGTGCGCATCAGACGGTATGCTCACATAGCCTGGCACGAACATTATGAACGGTGCGTTAACCATCTTCAAAAAAACGCCTAAACCCAAGCCCCAATAGCTGGCAGAGAACTCTGCGCTAAGCCCGAACAACAAAGCTACGAACTTGTGCCCTAATTCATGAAGCGCGACAGCCGGAGCAGTGATAATCACCGCGTACTTCAAAGCCTCCCAATCCAAGCCTTGGGCCTGCGCCTTCAGAAGATGATAAATCCCCCTCTGCCCGAAAAGCTGCTGAGGCATGAAAGCAGAAAATATGTAACCAAGTGCCAAAGTCATCACTACAAGATCGAAAAACTCCTTGAAAGATATCAGGGTCATAACAAGTCTTATGTCTGGATGGTTTTAAAAACCTTTTCAAAACATTTAAAAATTAGGAATCGCTGAACATACTCAAAACTATGGAATTACCTAAAGATTATAACGCTGCAGAAGCAGAAGCGAAATGGCAGAAATACTGGGAAGAGCACAACATCTACAAGTTCGACCCGGAAAGCAAGAAGCCGGTGTATTCTATAGACGTGCCGCCGCCTTACGCCTCAGCAGGGCACTTGCACATAGGCCACGCCTTGCACTACACCCAGTTCGAGATAATCGCCAGGTACAGGCGAATGGCAGGTTATAACGTCTATTTCGCACCCTGCTTTGACAACAACGGCCTGCCGACTGAGAAATACGTTGAAGATAAGTTCAAAATCTCAAAAAAGGATACCACAAAATCCGATTTTAGGAAGCTCTGTCGAGAAGAATCTTCTAAAGTAGAGAAGGAGTATGCGGATAGGGTATTCAAAACATTAGGGCACTCCTATGATTGGAGCCTACAATACACCACGATAGACCCTCAAGCCCAAAAAGTGGCACAAAAATCGTTCATAGAACTAGTCAAGAAAGGAGAAGCATACAGGAGCGAGGAGCCAACGCTTTGGTGCCCTAAACACCAGACTGCCTTAGCGCAGGCAGAGATAGAAGACGTGCAAAGGACTACAAAACTGAACTACCTATACTTTGACTTAGAAAACGGAGGAAAGATAGAAGTCGCTACGACCAGGCCAGAGTTCTTGCCATCATGCGTAGGAATATTCATACACCCGAAAGATACAAGGTATAAACATCTGGTTAGTCAGAAAGCGATAGTGCCGCTTTTTAAACAAAAAGTGCCAATTATGGAAGATGAAGATGTAGACATGAGCTTCGGCACTGGTATCGTTATGCTTTGCTTATTTGGTGATTCTTCGGACGTATCATGGTGGAAGAAATACAGTCTCCCATTAAAGAAAATACTGACAGAAGACGGGCGGATGAACAAAGAATGCGGGCCTTACCAAGGCTTGACGATAAAAGAGGCGCAAGAGCAGATAATCCAAGAGCTGGACAGCCAAGGATACTTGATAAAGCAGGAGCCTTTGCAGCAGACAGTAGGCGGCTGCTGGAGATGCAGCACGCCAGTAGAGTTCATAGTCACAAAACAATGGTTCATCAAAACATTAATCCATAAAGAGAAGATGATTCATCAGGGCAGGAAGATAAACTGGTACCCGGAGTTTTACAGGAAAAGATACGAAGACTGGACTAACAATCTCGCCTGGGACTGGTGCATTTCAAGGCAAAGGTTCTACGGGGTGCCGATACCAGTGTGGTATTGCAAGAAATGCGGCACTGCGATGCTTCCTGATGAGAAAGACCTGCCAATAGACCCTGAGCATGACAGGCCGAAACATAAATGCTCTTGCGGCAGCGAAGAATTCACAGCGGACCCTGACGTGTTCGACACATGGATGACCTCAAGCATGAGCCCGGAGATCGCGGTAAGATGGCTAGAAAAATCTGAACGTTTCAAGAAAATGTTCCCGACATCGCTAAGGCCGCAATCGCATGACATAATAAGGACATGGGCGTTCTACACGATACTCAAAGCATTGCTGCATTTCAACGAGATACCATGGAAGGACATCGCTATAGGCACATTCGTCCTAGACTCGAAAGGAAGAGGAATGCACAAGTCGAAAGGGAATGCGATATGGACTCATGAACTATTATCGAAATATAATATCGACGTCGTTAGGTACTGGGTGGGCACAGCGACTTTCGGAGAAGACCTGCCATTCCAAGAGAAAGACCTGATCACGGGACAGAAGTTCCAGAACAAGCTTTGGAACGCCTCGAAATTTGTCATATCCCACTTGCAAGACTACGACTGCAAAAAGCCGAAACATTTAGAAAACATGGACAGATGGTTATTATCAAAGCTGCAAGAAATTGTGCAACAAACTACAGAAGCGTATCAAGAATACCGGACTGGAGAAGCTAAGAGATTAGTAGAACAGTTCTTCTGGCACACTTTCTGCGACAACTATCTAGAAATATCCAAAGACCGGCTTTACAACAAAGAACTGCACGGTAAAGAACCGAGGCATTCTGCCCAGTACACATTGTACACTGCAATGCTGTCAATACTTAAGATGTTCGCGCCTATCATGCCGCACATCACAGAAGAGCTTTACAGCCACTACTTCAAGGACAAGGAAGGGAAGAAGAGCATACACGTTAGCGACTGGCCAGAACATGATAAAAGTTTAGAAGACAAAAAAATAGAAGCGCTAGGGGACAAAGCAGTAGGCATCATAAGCAAAGTCCGCCAGTACAAGACTCAGAATAACAAATCCATGAAAACGCCAGTTAAGCTAATCTTGGACGATCCGGAGTTAGGTCAAGTGCTAGCAGACCTGAAATCAGTCACAAACGCGACCGAAATAATCTTCGGTAAAACTTTAGAAATCTCTTTTTGACAATTCTCAAACCAGAATGGAATACCTCAATAAACTAAAAAAGTATCTAAGCGAAAAAGATGTTAAGCATGAACTCTTGCATATGGGTGAAAGCGTAGCCACCAGCATAGAAGCGGCCAAGCAGATGGGCGAAGACGCTGAGAAGATAGTCAAAAGCATAGTCTTCTTCAAAAACGATATGGTAATAGTCGTGATATTGAGAAAGGGCGACAGGGTAGACAAGGCCAAGGTATCAAAAGCGCTAAACGTGTCAGGGCTAAGCCTCTGCAGTCCTGAAGAGACATTAGAAAAGACAGGATATCCTGCAGGAGGGGTTCCTCCGTTAGGGTTCAAGGCAGAATTCTTGATAGACGAAAAAGCCGCCGAGAAAGAAGAAGTTATTGCCGGCGGAGGGAACAGCAGAACCTTGATAAAGATAAGAATGAAAGAATTATTAAAGCATAACAACGCTAGGATAATTAGCCTTAGGAGAGAAGATGGACATTAAGCAAAAGCTCGCGATGAGAAAACTGATAAAGAAACTAGAGTCTATTAGGGGCAGGCATACAGAACTCGTATCAGTCTACATACCTGCAGGTTATGACATGATCAAGATCATACAGCACTTACAGCAGGAACAGGGCACAGCTTCTAACATAAAAGACGCGAATACTAGGAATAATGTGATAGACTCTTTAGAAAGGATGATAAGGCATTTAAGGCTTTACAAACAGACGCCACCTAACGGATTGGCAGTCTTCTCAGGAAACGCTTCAGACCATCCAAGCAAGGTGGTAATAGAAGTTTGGTCGATAGAGCCTCCAGAGCCGTTAAACTTCCGGCTGTACAGGTGCGACCAGACGTTCATGCTCGACCCTCTTAAGGAGATGATGGAGCATAAGCACGTTTACGGGTTAATAGTCCTGGACAGGAGAGATGCCAGCATAGGTGTGCTTAAAGGTAACGTGATAAAAGAAATAGCGTCAACAGCGTCGAACGTTCCAGGGAAAGCAAAAACTGGTGGTCAGTCAGCGATGAGATACGCGAGGATAAGGCTTGAGATGAAGAAAGAGTTCTTCAAAAGGGTAGGAGAGCTCGCAAACCAGGCGTTCCTTACCATGAAAGACCTTAAAGGGATACTAGTTGGAGGGCCGGTCCCGACGAAAGACGAATTCGTAGACGGGGATTATCTTAATAATGAACTGAAAAAAAAGATAGTTGCTATGCAAGACCTAAGCTACACGGGCGATTTTGGCTTGCAAGAACTCGTAGACAAAAGCAAAGAAGTATTAGCAAAAGAAGATATCACTAAAGAGAAAAAAGTAGTTAACGAGTTCTTCGAAGTCTTAAGAAAAGAGCCGGGAAGGGTCGCTTATGGAAAAGCAGAAGTCAACACGGCACTTGAGATGGGGGCAGTGGATAAGCTGCTATTGTCTGAAAACCTCCCTGAGGAAGAATTAGAGGAATTACAAGAAAAAGGCGAAAAGCTAGGTGCAGAAGTGCACATAATAAGCATAGACACAATGGAGGGGGGCCAGATAAAAGGCTTGGGCGGATACGCAGCGATACTAAGATACTCTTTGAAATAAATACAGAATGTTTAAAAACAAAAAACTATTACTATAACAAAAGGTGACATTGTCTTGGACGAAAACTTGCAAGAGGAAAGGAACAAGGTCGAAGCCATACTCTTTACTACTGGAAGGTTCATGACCTTGCAGGAAGTCGCAGACCTCTGCGGGATAGGCTCAGTAGGCATAGTCAAAGAGTTGATAGGATCTTTGCAGAAAGATTATGATTCTAAACCTGGCGCGTTGGCAGTGTTAGAAGACGGCGGCAAATACAAGCTGTCTATAAGAAAAAAATACAACTACTTGACAACTAAGCTTTTAGACGTCACAGAACTTGACAAGCCCACACAGGAGACCCTGGCAGTCATAGCCTACAAGCAGCCCGCAATACAGGCGGATGTGATAAGGATAAGGGGCAACAAGGCCTATGATCATATAGAAAAACTGAAAGAGCTCGGCTTTGTAACGTCTGATAAGTACGGAAGGACAAGGCTTTTGAAGCTGACTCAAAAATTCTTCGACTACTTCGACCTGGTAGAGGACCATCTGAAAGAAAAATTCGCGAACTTAGCCAAGCTGGAGGAGCAGACTAAAGAATTAGAAAAACAATTAGGCGAACCAGCGCCTGCTGAACAGTCTGCCCCGCAGGAAGAGCAGGAATCCGCAGAGCAGCCTCCGCAGGCGCCTGAGGAAGAAAACCCCAGAGAAAAAGGTTCTGAAGATGAAGCCGTATAAGGCGACGATTCTCGTACTGTTGATATTCTTAACTTCAATAGCCTTCAGGCTTTATTTTTCGTTTCAAACAGAACAGTATAGCGACAGCAACTCGTTCTTCCAAGTAAGATACGTAGACCATATAAAAGAGACTTATAAGCCTATGACTTATGACCAGTTAAGCTTTGGGGGGAGGCAGAGGCAAATTGCCCAAGTACCTGTTTTCAGCTACATGCTTGCAGGGCTAAGTTTCATACCTCATGCTTACAAGATAATGCCGACAATCTTTGCATCGCTGACTGTCCTAGTGGCATACTTAGTAGCTTTGAAGCTTACAGAAGACAACGTTGCCGCTTTGCTAGCCGCTTTGATGACAGCCTTCTTACCGTCACTGTTGGTTCCGACACTTAATAAGATAACAGTCCTGTCATTGATACTGCCGTTATCCCTTTACATGGTATACTGCTTGATAAGGATAGAGGAAGAGGCTTTTATGAGCCAGTTTGTGGTATTATGCTTTATCTTACCAGTGATTCATCCGCTATCTTTGCTGGTCAGCGCTTCTTTCGTAGTGTATATAATCTTAGTTAACTCAGAACCTGATCTCAAGCTTAGCTCATTGAGGAAAGAGGCGATAATATTCTCGATATTCTTGGCTTTGCTGATAGAGTTCATAATTTATAAAAAAGCTTTTTTATCGCTCGGGTGGAGCGTGGTCTGGCAGAACATACCGTCCACTGCCCTTTCTGAGCAGATAGCGCATGCGAACCTGCTGGATATAATATACTCTGTAGGCACAGTAACTTTCATATTTGGGATAGCTGGCGTGATATTCGGTGTGAGCAAAGACAAGACTCATTCTGCGCTGATAGTCACGAGCGTGGCTGTAGCCCCTTTGGTACTATTGGCTCTAAAGATCTTCACACTGACTAATGTGCTTTTGATCCTAGGCCCTACGCTCGCTGTGATGTCTGCTGTTACTATGAAAAAATCTTTTGCTTATCTCAGGATTA
>VGLX01000087.1 GCA_016866645.1 Candidatus Woesearchaeota archaeon
GACTTCCTCCTCGTTATCTCCATGGCTTTCCTTGCAGCTTCTCTGGCTTGTGCGGAAAGTATTGACTTGTTGACTATCGCTTTCGCTACGTCAGGGTTTTCTTCGAAGAATGTTGATAAGTAATCGTACACCCAGGAGTCTACCATGCCTTTGATCTCAGAATTTCCTAGCTTGGTTTTTGTCTGTCCTTCGAATTGCGGTTTAGGAACTTTTACACTGATAACTGCCGTTAAACCTTCCTTAACATCAGATCCTGAAAGCCTTGTCTCTGATATCTTGTTCTTCCTTATGTAATCATTTACTGCCCTTGTCAACGCTGTCGAGAACCCGCTGAGGTGAGTGCCTCCTTCTATTGTGCTGACATTGTTGCAGAATGAGAAGACTGATTCTAGATAACCATCATTATACTGTAGGGCTATTTCCATGCCTGTGGTCTTAACTTCTTTATTTAGGTAGATAACTTTTGGGTGTATTAGGGTTTTATTTTTATTCAAGTATTCTACAAAACTTATTATCCCTCCCCCATATTGGAAGACTTTTTCTGTATTGTCATTCTCGTTTACTGCTATTATTTTCAGATTCTTGTTTAGGAATGCTAATTCTCTAAGTCGTTTTGTTATTATGTCAAAGCTGAACTCTGTAGTTTCAAAGATTTCCTTGTCAGGCAGGAATGTTACAGCTGTTCCTGTCTCCTGCGCTTCGCCTTTAACTTCTACAGGCGTAACAGGGATTCCTTTCTCGTACCTTTGGACGTGAACTTTGCCGTCCCTTTTCACCTCTACGATTAGCCATGACGATAAGGCGTTGACCACTGAAACCCCTACTCCGTGTAAGCCACCAGATACTTTATAAGTCCCTTTGTCAAATTTGCCCCCTGCGTGCAGTATAGTCATTACAACTTCTAAGGCAGATTTCTTCTCTGTAGGGTGAAGTTCAACAGGAATGCCCCTGCCATTATCGATAACACTTACAGAACCGTCTTTATGGAGTATCAGTTTTATTTCTGTACAGAATCCGGCGAGAGCCTCATCTAGGCTATTGTCAACAACTTCCTGTATGAGATGGTGAAGGCCCCTAACTGAAGTATCACCGATATACATTCCAGGAATTTGCCTTACCGCCTGTATGTCTTTTAATACTTTAATATTTTCTGCACCATATTTATCACTCATTTTTCTCACCTATCTTATGTTTCATAGATTCGTGAACGAATGGTTTTATAATTCCAATTAATTTTTGAGTATCTTTCTCTTTGAATCTTAAATAGTAGTACTTCTTGTCTCTAAATCCGATTGTCGGACTTAAACCCCAGATTTCTTCAAAGTACTTTTTAATTGTTTCATGCTCTTGTAAAGAAAAGGCGTTTGTGCAGAGGATTATGTATGGTTGGGAAGTTCCAAAAGACCCATCATCACAAACCCATATTGCCAAACTTCTCGGGGTCAACATATTTAAAATTTCTCTTGTTACTCTTTTTCTGCCGTCTTTATAAAATAGTTTTCTATAAAAATTAAAAACATGATGGGTGAATGTTGAAAATTCTAATGTTTTTATAGTATGATTATTTAGTTTTCTTATATTCCAAGAAGGAGGGAGTTTAGTAAACTCTTTAACAAGGCGATATTTCCAATTAAGATATTTTTCTTGCTGTTTAGTGTGACCTACTCTAAAAGAACAGTTTTTATTTCTTTGCCTTATACTCGCATCCCCTAGTGTACTCCCTAGGATTAAATCATGTTGTTCTTTTGTTAATAGGACTCTAGGGTCTTTTTCAAGTAAAGTTCTCCATCCCTTTACTAATCTGTATAATCGCCTGCATTCTAATTTATTAATATCATATTTTTCAAAAAACAATTTCCTTTCTTTAATAGTCTTTAATCTTGCTAAAGGAACTACTTTGCTTTTGTTAATCAATTTAAAGGTAGAAAGTATTCCGGCTTCGTCGATTGCTCTGCTTAATACACTTCGATTTATGTTTAATTTTTTGGCCAGGTTTTTTTTATCTCCTGTTTTGTTAATTTGTTGTGCTAGTTCAAAGAGGTTATAATTCTCTCTAACTGAGTCTAGAGTCTTAAAAACTGATATATTCGCTGCTTTATACCCTTCAGTTTTGTCCATTTTTCTCTCTAATTATGCATGCTTTTTCCGGTCTTAAAACACACCAGAATTAATGATGAAACATACTAAGAAGTTTATAAACCTTTCTGCCCGAAATTCCTTCAAATTCGAGGGTTATACGCCGTATAGACGCGTTTTATTTCGGAAAAAGAGAAATATTTTTATACTAGAAATGCACGTTTTTGGCGTCACTTTTTAGAGGTTAAAATCGAAGATTTTCCTGGCGTTGTCATAGAACACTTTTTGGTGGAATTCTTGGGGTATAATCCATCTTAAAACGCTCAGGTACTCATCCATTCGGACGATAGGCCAGTCAGACCCGTAAAGAAGCCGGTCATACCCTACCCACTTAGTCAGTTTCAGTATTTCGTCTTTTACATCTTCTTTCTCAGCATAGCCTGAGCCCTCAAACAGGCCGGATAAGTCTGCATAGACGTTATCATTCTTGTACATCACAGCTTTAGCAGTCTCCATCCAAGGGTTGCCGAGATGCGCCATTATGAACTTCACGTTGGGGAATAGCGTAGCTGCATCGTCTACATGCATAGGATGGGCGTATTTCATCAAAGCGTTTTTCTTGAACGTGATGCCTGAATGGATTATGACTGGCAAGCCGTGTTTTTCAGCAAGCCTGTAAACATGATGATAAACCTTGTCATGAGGATAGAAATAAAAGTATCCTGGGAATATCTTGAAAGCCTTGAAAACTTTCTCTTTAATGCTCTTCTCTACAGACTTAAGTATTTTAGTATCGACTTTTAACGGGTTTACCGTGCAAACTCCTAAGATGTTCTTATTCCGTTTGTAGAATGGTAGGATGTTTTCAGAATCTACAGGTGTAGGCTGTTTTGAGAACGGGCTTTCATTGCCAGGAGAGGAGATGCCTACTGCGTGAGTTACGCCATTCTTGCTCATCTCTTTTAACAATCCTGCTTCGCCGTAGTCTATGCTTAGCTCTTTTGCAATCTTTACGAGTTCTGTTGCGTTGAAAGAAACATGTAAATGCGCGTCTATTATTCCCATGTAATGTTAAAGGGCAAGTTTTGAATAAAAAACTTTCGTTAAACTGACTCAGAACAAGTTATGGTAATGTTGGCACTTTGCCTTTCACGCGTGAATTCAAATCCTTGCCATTAGCCTCTTTTTTTAGCAGCTTATCCCACTCCTCTTTTAAGTAACGGTTCATCTCTTTAGTATAGTCAAACTTGCTGTTCAATTCTTCCAAGCTCATAAGGTGGCTGTTCTCAAGGTAGCCTTTGTTCCATCTGGCTCTTCTTGATGAGCGTACGCCTTTGCAGATGTTGTCAACCATCACTTCAAGGTTATGCGCTAGTGTCGCATCATTGTTCAAGACTTCTTTGTTCAGAACAGTGCTTTTGTTCACATCACCTTGCGTGTATGCGAAAGCGTTAGGGGGTATCATGAATCCTAGATCATTGGCGAGCATGAGCATCCTGTAGACTACCTCTAAGGCGCCTGCGTGATGGGCGGTTGATATCGCTCCTGCGACCTTGCCGACTAAAGGGGATTCTATTATCTTATCGTCTATTCTTACGCACTGCCAGAGAGCAGTCATCCTGTTAAACACATTAAGAATCCTAGGATTAGGCAGCCCATAGTTTGTGGGTGAAGCGAAGATTACGCTATCAGCTTTAAGGATCTCTTTTTCTACAATCTTGTAATCGTCGTCGAAGCACCTACAGCCGTTATAAACCTCTTTGGAGTTTTCAAACTTCTTCTCGAAAGAGGGACTGCAAAGGTTCTCGTCTGTGGAATAGCAGCCGTTGCACTCTTTCATGTTCATCTTGTGCAGGTCAACAAGCAGGACTTTCGCTTTTTTCTTCTCTAACGCATAATTTAGAGAGTATTCCAGCAGTATCCTGGTCGTGCTTTCCTGCTGCGACCCCGGATTATTCCTGAAGCGCGGCGAAGAATTCAAGCCTAAGATATAAATCTCTTTTTTCATCGGTAAAAACTATTCTTACAATGTTTAAAAATTTTATTACCCTTCTTATTGCGGGAAGTGTTGGAAAGATTTCTTTTAATAAAGCCTTTTTAGTTGTACTCGCTCGACTTTCGAGAGGTAATTCGCCATCTTGCGGTATTCAGGGTCAGACTTGTAGTCTTTGCAGAAAGTGCTGAAATACATGCCGAGTATTTTCTTAACATCCTTGGAGGGGATGAAGTCTCTCCATTCTTTCTTCTTTTCACCTGCAGGGTTTATCAAAAAGTCCATGTGTCGGACATAGTCCATGCCTTTTGAAGGAGGCAGCTGGACGTACGGGAAGTCTACTATCTTGTAACCTAGCTTACTGAGCACTTTCCTCCGCAGCTTAGGTCCATGGTAGTGTTCTTGTAATCTTCAGCAGACATCTTCTTAGGGTCTTCTGTTTCTGCTACGATGCCTACGAATCTGCTGTTCAAGCTGTTGGCTTCCTTGTCCACAAGCTGCATCTTGGCTTGTTTCATTAATTTCCCGAATCCTCTGTTGCGGTAAGGGTTTTTGATAAAAGAATTTTCGAATACGGCTAGGGTGTAGTCTTTAGATGTGATCCTGTTAACAGTTGCTCCACCGATAACCTCCTTATCCTTATCGTCTCCAACCTCGAGGGAAAGAACGATATACCCTTCGGTGTCGTAATCGATCTTTTTTTCAGCTTTGTTCACGTATCTTATCATGTCTTGCGCAGTTTCCCGCTCGTCATCTATAGGGAAAGCTTTCCTATAGCCGTGATACCATTCGCCTTCAGAACCGTCTCTCTTGCGTATCAACGCTTTATCTTTATTTGAAATCGTCCTTATAGAAATGTGCCTTCTATTGTTAGGCGTCCCATTCGGCCAGCGCAATAAGTCTTCGAACCTGTTTAGCGCCATCTCGTACATTATAAAACCATGATGAGTATATAAAATTAGCCCATGTTAGTCTTAAGCATCTCAAAGATTCTCACTGGTGAAAATTATAATAAAATTTAAATAATCTGCAAGAATTAAAATGTCAGACAAATGGAGGTAACATAACAAAATGGGATCAAAATTCGACCGTTCTTTCCTTCTAGAAAGATCAAAAACAGCAAAGATGGAACTTGTGAAATTAAAAAACTTGGACTTGAGCAAATGCAACTCTTTCGATGACCTGACCAAGGCCATGAGCATGACCGCTTTCGGCGGACGGCAGCTTGGAGAAGCGGTAGACGTTGCCGAAGCGATGATAAAAGACAAGGACTGCCTGAAAGTTTTGACATTAAGCGGGGCTATAACCATCGCTAAGATGAACTTGGTGATCTGTGACATGATAGACAACGGGATGGTCGACGTGATAATAGCGACAGGCGCCCTAGTCTCCCATGGTTTCATAGACGGCGCAGGGTTCTACCATTACAAAAACCCGGGCCACATACCTGATGAGGAATTGCTAAAACTGGGTTATGACAGAGTATATGACAGCTTAGAGACTGAAGAGAACTTCGATGCCGTAGCCAAAATATTCTATGCTACGTTCAACAGCATGGCCAAAGACGACTACATATGCAGCTACAGGATATTCGAAAAATTAGGGGAGTACTTGACCAAGCATTGCGAGGGGAGGAACGTCTTCAAATCAGCGCACAGCAAGAAAATCCCGATTTTCATACCCGCATTCCTAGACTCAGACATAGGTATAGAGTTCTACCTTAACAACCAGGCCAGGAAAGACAAAGGAGAAGAGCCTCTCACTTACGAACCGATATTCGACCTGGAAAAATACGTAGACCTCGTGTTTAACGCTAAGAAAGTAGGCATCTTCACCATTGGCGGTGGAGTGCCTAGGAACTGGGCCCAGCAGGTAGGGCCGATACTCCAGTGGAACCTTGTGAGGATGGACAAGAAACTGTCCGAGGAAGAGATAAAGAAGTATTCTAAAAGGTTCTCTTACGGCGTGAGGATATGCCCTGAGCCGGTGCACTGGGGAGGACTGTCAGGCTGCACGTATTCTGAAGGGGTATCATGGGGGAAGTTCACCCCCGTAAGCGAGGGCGGAAGGTACGCAGAGGTTATGTGCGACGCGACCATAGCCTGGCCGATAATCGTGAAAGCCCTGCTGGAAAGGCTGAAAGGCAAGAAACGTTAGGCTAGTTCCATGACGGTTATTGCAGCTATC
>VGLX01000088.1 GCA_016866645.1 Candidatus Woesearchaeota archaeon
GAATTTTCATCAAACACCACCCAACCCCCTAAAACCCAAAAGTCTTTAACAATAATATATGCAAGAACTAACTTATCAAAATTTAGCTACTACAGTATATATTAGCTAACCTAATACGAATAAAATAAAGTTTTATAAACCCGTCAGAGCTAATAAGAAAGGATAAAATGGCAGAAGAAGAAAAGCAAGGAATAACTGTAAAGAAAGATGCTGACTTTTCAGAGTGGTACACACAGGTCATCACCAAGTCAGGATTAGCAGATTATACCAAAGTATCCGGCTGCATAGTCTTCAGGCCTTACTCTTACGCAATCTGGGAAAAAGTCAAGGAAGAAGTAGATAAGAGGATAAAGAAGCTAGGCGTTAAGAACGCTTACTTCCCATTATTTATCCCTGAAAGCCTGCTTTGCAAAGAAGCAGAACATGTAGAAGGGTTCAGCCCAGAAGTAGCATGGGTCATACAAGGCGGAGACACCAAGCTAAACGAGAAGCTAGCGGTCAGGCCAACTTCTGAAGCTATAATGTACGATTCCTACTCGAAATGGATCAGGTCCTGGAGGGACTTGCCCCTAAGGATTAACCAGTGGAACAACGTCGTAAGGTGGGAGTTCAAGCACCCGGTGCCATTCTTGAGGACTAGAGAGTTCTTATGGAATGAAGGTCACACTGTTTTCGCAACAAAAGAAGAAGCCGAAAAAGAAATATTCGACATCTTGAACGTCTACAAGGAAGTAGTAGAAGACTACATGGCATTGTATGGATTATTGGGCAAAAAAAGCGATAGGGAGAGGTTCGCAGGCGCAGAGTATACTTACTCTTTCGAATACCTGATGCCTTCTGGCAAGGCAGTGCAGGGTCCTGACGCGCATCATGACGGACAAAAATTCGCCAAAGCTTATGACATAAAATTCTTAAACAAAGACAAGAAAGAAGAATACGCTTGGCAGAACACCTGGGCGATAACCACAAGAATGCTTGGTGTTATGTTTGCCGTTCACGGAGACGACAAAGGATTAGTGCTTCCTCCGAAGATAGCTCCAACACAAGTAGTTATAGTCCCTATACTTTTCGATAACACCAAAGACAAAGTTTTGAGGAAATCCAAAGAGATAATGGAAGAACTGGAAGAGTTCTCGGTAGAGCTCGACCAGCGGGAAGAATACAGCCCAGGATGGAAGTTCAACGAGTGGGAGCTTAAAGGAGTGCCTGTTAGAATAGAATTAGGACCCAAAGACCTAGACAAGGATCAAGCAGTAATCGTTAGACGGGACACTGGAGAAAAAACTGTAACGCCTCTAAAGAATGTGAAAAAGACTGTTAAAGAGACCCTGGATAAGATGCAAGACAGCCTGTTCAAGAAGTCTAAAAGTTTCGTAGAGGATAACCTGGAAGAAGCTGCGAATATTGACGAGTTGAAGAAGTTCTTAGATAACAAGAAGTTATGCTTAGCGCCTTGGTGCGATTCTGGAGAATGCGAAGATTGGATAAAAGATCAGACCGGTGGAGCTAAGATACTCAATATACCATTAGAGCAGCCTAAGAGCCATGGAAAATGTGTCTGGTGCGGCAAAGAAGGAAAAAGACTGGTTTACATAGGCAAGACATACTGATTCTTAGAACATCCTTTTAATCCATACCCAGGCTCTTACATGTGCAGGGATATCCGTAACGTTCAGAGGCAGGTTCCTCTCCTTGGTATACTCTTTCTTAGAAGCGTCCTCGTAAGTCATCTTGACCTTGACGAACCCGTCATAAAAGTCTTTGCCTTCAAAAGGTATTCTCAAGACTGATTTATCTGTTACGTTATCAAACTTCGCTTCTCCAAGATACTTGATTTCAACCTTAACATTGAAAGCAGGCGATTCGGTGGCTAAATTGAGTACCAAATCATCAGATTCGTAATAGCCTATAGAATCAGGCTTCAATCCGGTTATTTGCAAGTCTGGAATCTCTACAACCTTAAGGTCTAGCTCTGTGTAGCGCACCATCTCCTTGTTCTCAGCCGCTATCGTTACTTTTTCTGTGCTTGTAAGATGCTTGATAAAGTTCAAGCTCTTAGTTTCGCCTATCCCAATAGACACTTTGTTGCAGTCTTCGGCCATGCACACTTCGACGCCGTCTAACTGCACGTTGCCGGTATTGATGACTGCGCATTCTATGTTAGCCTCCTCAGTAGAGTAATACAACTCCTTGTCAGGTGTGCATTTCAAAAGTAAGTTTGAGAAGAAAAACTTCTTCTCCCTCTCAGACAGCTGCTTTACCAATGTCTCAGCCCAGTCCTTTGTATAATAGTCAAAGTTCTTAGCGTATTTCATAGAGCCGTAAGCTTTCTGCCCCGAAAAAGTTCGTATTTCAATTTCTGAAGTGTATATATAATCGGGCTCAAGGTCTGAAGGTATGTGGATTATCGTGTATATCCGCTTCTTTTCATAAGGCTTCAGGATCGAATGGAACACGTTTTCGCCGTTGACTATTTCCGGAGATTTTAAGAAAGAAAAAGTAAGCGGGGTGTAGAACGCATTAATGTTCTCTACGTTAACCTCTACAGGCATGTAACTTCCGAAGCTCACACGCTCTTTCACAGGCTTCACGCTAATCTTGAAATAGTCTACAGGCTTGCCTTTCCGCTCAATAACCTCTGTTTTGAAATCTAATGGTGTCGCTTTTACTTCTAATCCCCGTGCTTTCCAGTTGTACTCTACGGATGCTATGCCAGAATCCTGCGAATCGTCCATCTTTATGTGCGTCGGGTCTACCCAGCCGTACTGGCCGAATGTGACATCGAAAGGCACCCATCCGTAGCCTGGGAAATAGACCTCTGCCCAGCCATGGTTACCGAAGCTGTTGTCCAAGTTAGAATATACTATGCCTGAAACAAACCTTGAAGGGATGTTAACCGACCTAAGCATAGAAATGAAAAGGTTTGTTATCTCGTCGCATACCCCTCGCTTGTTTGTGAAAACCCAGCTAGCCTTCTGGTCAGCGTTTTCAGTAAGCGTGTTCAGGTCGTATTTTATGTTATCCTTAACCCAAGAGCCGACCTTGTATGCGGTTATGTAAAGGTCTGTCTCTCCAGACACCAGCTCATTGGCCTTATCTTGAATATCAGGGTTTATGTCTATCTTGTCGGTTGTTTCTGTGTATTTCTTAAGGCTGCCATCAACCGAAGATAATGGGAACTGAACCGTTTTTATGATTTTCACAAAGTCATTAGTGTTTTCCAATTCAGTGTCTACTTTGAAGTTTAACTTCTTGTCTTGCAGAGCATACCATTTTATCTGTATCGTATCCTCATTGATTGAAGAAGAGTCATAGCCGGGGTCAGTCGTCAAGGTCTGTTTTATTACCTGCTGCTGGAAATTCTCTTTAGGGAAAAGAAGCAGGTCAGCTTTTAAGTATTCCATGTACGGGCTGGATCCTGTAGTGAGGATATTAATATCCCCAGATAAATATGTCTTTAATGCTAAACTCTGGTAAGTATTAAACTCAGGCAAGACTGTCGGCAATATCATTAAGAATGCGAAAAAAAATGCGATTAGTTTTCTAATAGCCAGTTCACCTCTTTTAAAGTATTAACGTCCGAAGTTATTATTTCTTAATGCTAAGGTGTGATATATTAATCTTACTAATACGTTTCCAGTTATGAACAAGATTTAAATATAAGCAAGTATTGATTAAGAAGCATGAAAGTTTTAGTTGAAAAAGAAGCGGAAGACTTTCTGGAAAAAGAAGGCTTCCCAGTGGTTCCTAGAAAGCTTGTTAAGAACGAGAGCGAGATGCTTAAAGCGACTAAGGAGGTAGGGTATCCTCTGGTGTTTAAAGTCGTTTCCAAGAACATCCTTCATAAGAGCGAAGTCGGCGGAGTCAAAGCGGATATAAGAAGCGAAGAAGAGGCCAAGGCGGCCTTGAAGGAAATCCTGGCTATAAAAGGCGCGGAAGGCTGCTTAGTCCAGGAGTTCATACCCGGCGACTGGTTCCTGGTAGGATTGAAGAAAGACGCTACTTTCAATCACGTCTTAGCATTCGGGACAGGAGGGGTTTACACAGAGATACTAAAAGATATATCCCTCAGGGTATGCCCAGTAACTCCCGAAGATGTTAAGAGCATGATAAAAGAGACTAAAAGCTACAAGATACTTGAAGGTGCCAGAGGGAAGAAGCGAAATGTCAAGGCTGTTGAAGACCTGCTTATGAAGATATCCGGCCTGGTAGACAAGCATCCTGAAATCCAAGAACTAGACATCAATCCTTTAGTGGTAAATGAGAAAGCAGCTGTAATAGTAGACGCTAGGATAATATTTGACTAAAGGCTTAACTGTTTTCTGAGGCTATCTACGAACTTGTTTATATCTTTCGACTTTATGTTGCCTCCGCAGGCGTAATCATGGCCGCCGCCGTATCCTTCCACGTCCTCTAACGCTTTTTCTATCACTAACGGCAGCTTATGTTTCTTGCTCCTCATGCTGAGCCTAATCTCATCGCCTTTCTTCCTGCCAACGATTATCAGCTTGTCAGGGAAGATGTATGACAGCTCATTCGATAGTTCGCTTGTGAAGCTCATCTTCTGCGAAGGGTAGTAGAAGGCTAAGAGTTTATCATCATTGGCTGATTTCACAGCCTTGCCTAACAGGTCCTGGTATTCCTTGTTTACTTTCTCAAACTTCCTGAAAACGAACCTTGCCCTAGAGGTTGTTTGGTTGACAAGCTCGTAAGGGTCGTCTATCTTGGATAGTATGCTGATTCCTTTGTTGACATCAGATGTCTGCCCTTTCATTATGAATGCGAACAGCCTTATCAGCTTGCCTAACGGCTGCTTGTACATTATATCACCAGGATTATCAGTCATTTCTACAAGACCAGGATACTTCTCCATGAACTCCTCTAAGAAATCAGGTATCAGCCAGTCACCTACGCAGCCGCACATCGCAACCCACATGTGCTGCTTCACGACTTGGTAACATAAGTAGGATGTCGGGAGGTAAGCGCCAGGGTTATTGATCCTTGGGTTGTAATACCTTGTCCCTTTAGCCTCGACAGGAGAATGATGGTCTATCCATACTATAGGCACGTGAATCTGGCTTATGAAATCCTCGCTGACCATGGGCTTGTCAAGTATGAAAACTACGTCAGGGCTGTACTCCTGGACTTTTCTCAAGAATGGAACGTCCAGCAGGGGGGAGCTTTTTATGACTACTCCTTTTCCGCGGTCTAAGAATTTTTTGAAAATCAGATATGAGCATAGCCCATCAGGGTCATCGTCAAAAAATAACAGGGGGTTCTCAGATTTTTCAAGAAAACCCTTTATCTCTGCGAGCTGCTTGTCAGTTATCATGAGAATGTCTCTTCCAGCTTGGCGGCTGTGTAAGCCTCCTCTATCTGGCTTTCTTTCCATCCGACCTGCTTAAGCTCTTTCTTTATGTCCTCGAAAGGCTTCCCTTTCTTGAGATGGTATAGTATGTAACTCTTCAACTGCGGGTCTGCAGGCTTAACTTTTTGTGCAGTGTCTACCGGCTTTTCCTCTTTCTTCTTAACAGGCTCTTGCGCAGGCCTCTTCTCCTCAGCTTTCTTTGGATCTTCTTTCTTAACCGCTCCAGCTTGTGCGTCTTTAGGAGGGACTTCGAAATGTACGTCTGTAAGGCCGAATATGCTCTTCTCCTGCTTCTTCTTGTACAAGTACAGGCCTACTCCTGCGCCTACGACGAATACGCCGAGGACTACGATTAGGATTATCATGTTCTTAGACTTAACCTCTTTAAGGCATTTTCCAGTGTCTTCTGCACATTTGTATGCCGGGTCATCTCCGCAACCACAATCTTTACAGCAAGGGTTAGTACCTGTGGAGTAGTCTTCATCTTCCGCGCATGTGCCGTCCCCACAAATGCTTTTGCTTATGTTCTGCCCGGATTTAGCCTGACCAGAAGAAGCAGTCTGGTTTGTAGTTTGATTCTGTGCTGATTGAACTGTCAAAGCCCAAGTCTCAACAACAGGAGACGCTTTCCCGTCAGAAACTTTCACTTTTATAGCAAAGCTTCCGACAGAAGTCGGCGTGTATTTGAAAGTGTCGCTAGTATAATCTGCCTGGACGATCTCGTCAACGTACCAAGCCACGTTAAGCGTATCATTATCTGCGTCCGATTTAGTAATATTAAACGTTTGAGACTGCCCCAATATAATCGTCGGGTCTGTTGAAGGCTCTTTCGTATCAATAGTAGGCTGAGTGTTA
>VGLX01000089.1 GCA_016866645.1 Candidatus Woesearchaeota archaeon
CTGGAAAGGAAGGGATACTTAAAACCGTCCAAATTTAGAAAGGCAACCTACAGCCTAGACTACGACCCCTATGAACGAGGGTATAAATTTTTCAAAGATATCATCAAAAATGTGGGTCGTAAGGACTTCCTAAAAATCGCGACTATACCCCCAAAAAGTGAAGAAGAAATGTTAAACTATAAAACCTACTTGTCAAGGGTGCATCATTTTTTAAAATGAAATCTTCAAAACTAAAACAACTGTTCATAGGGACAGCGGCGCTGACTCTATCCTTCGGGCTATACTTTACAAATCCCGCATATTGTGAAACGTTCCGTAAAAAAAATGTTTCACATGAACAACAGAATGAAGAACCATCTTATAATAAATACGCGGATAGTTTAAAAGGATTTAAGGACGAAAGAAACAAGCGAGTGTTTGATGACATAGAAATATACAACCTGTATAAAAATCATGTACCTGCCGAATATGCCAAAACGTTGGCAGGAATCAAAGACACGAGGGGCAAGCAAATGTTTAACTCCTCTTGGATTACGCTCCTAAACGACTGGAAAGCTAACGAGGAAGATATTAAGGCTTTAGCAAGCATCAAGGATAAAAACGACAATCCTAGATTCAAAAAACAAGACTTGGTAGACCTTGCAAGAGGTCGCGTACCTGCCAAGTATGTTGACAACTTGTTGAGTAACGAAAAAAAAGATAGGGGTAAGAGATTAAGCGGTTTTAATATTCGCAGATTCTACCAATTCGGCTTTACTAAGGGGGACATCACAGAAGAAGGGTTGTGTAAATTTAATGAAACGTCCAAGCCTAATGCGATTATGGTGTACACTACTCTCGATTATGGCACCGCTTTCGAAACTGAAGAAGACTTAAAACTCTTAGAAAACATAAAATCCCACTATGACGCATATATAGTATTGGTTAGCACTGAACAGGAGATTTATCAAGCTATTGATAATATCCCTAATGCTGAGCTTTTAGTACTATCCGGACATGGGACACCAAAAACCTTGTCCTTGGGGATTGAAACACCACAAAATTTTTTGGAATACGAACAGTACCTAATAGACACTTCCGATGATGAACTTTCTAAACACCTGAGTAAATTAAGCCCTAACGCGGTGATATTCTTGAACTCATGCTCGAACGCCCAGGGTGGAGAAAAAGCAGATAATCTTGCAAATTTTGTCATCAAAAATAGTGGCGGAAGAAAGGTCATAGCGTCGAAAGAGACTTTCGAAGGCAAAGATGTTCGTATAAAATCCTTGTACCCATTTGATATTCAAATCATCAAAACAAGGTATAATACTTCACTTTTACCCGGAAACGAAAAAGAAACTGACATAACTTACACAAATAAATAAAAAATGAAATCTTCAAAACTAAAACAAACGTTCATAGCGGGTATATCCGCTTTAAGCCTATTGATATCACCCCTAGCCTGCAATAACAAAAGACAAGGAGCAGACATTGTAGAGCATTGTAGTGCCACAAAGAGAGTAGAAAGCCTACAACAATTAGAAAACGTAGTATCCACTAATGAGCGCGTCATAGCTTATGTCGGTGCGACGTGGTGCATCCCTTGCCAAGGATACAAGCCTGTCTTTGAAGAAACAGCAAAAGACTACGGGAAAGATGTTGTCTTCTGTGAATTCTTCACAAGCGACGGATGGGAAAAAGGAGAATTTGAAAAGATTAGGGATAAGTACAACTTTTATGGCGTCCCAAAGACAATCGTCTTCAAAAACGGTGAAGAAGTTCACAGACAGTACTCTGCTACTAAAAAAGAGCTGAAAGGACTTATAGACCATTATTTTTTTGGTAAAGAGAAACCGGAAGAAATATTTGACGGTCTTGCAGAAAGCCTAGTAAAGTTTTGTGATGGTGTATCTGATACAAGTTTCCATATAGCCGTCGCAGTCGCAACGGATATTGATAATGACGGCAAAGAGGACATGCAAGGATACGAGCAACTTTTCGAAAAGATGGGGATGAAATTTGAGAAAGGAAAGCCAATAGAGCATTATAAACAAATAATGAAGGAACGGATAATAAACACGCCTTGGAAAGAAGAACAAGTATACGTCCAAAACGAAGATGGCAAGCTTGTCCTGGAAAAGAGAAACAGAAAGTGTAAAGATGTGTATGACGCGTGCTGGTCAATGTTCTCGGAAAATGATGAAAAAACTTACAGAAGGGTACTTAACAAAGTTGAGAACATCATAGAAGTGAAAGAGCTCAAAGAAAAAAATACCAACAAAACCATAAAATGATAATAACAAAAGAATTTGCAGAAAAGCTGGACAAAGAAACCTTGGCAGAGTTAGCTACTAAATACTGCAACGAATTGGCAGAGAAATTAGGCGGCGACAAGAAGATTAAGATCCATCCTGGGGAAGTTATCTGCAAAAAAGAAGAGGCGGAACAAATCTTCACCGACCTTTATATGAGAACGTCGGTGCAAAAAGAACGGGCTTTCATCCATGATAATACTGCATACACGCCCTTGATTGACCCATCACTTGAAGAGCAAGTTTTCATCTTCAGGCTAACAGGTCATGACAGCAGAAAATACGCATGCCTTCGAGGCTTCGGCGCTGAAATGGGGCATTTTATAGCAAGGAAGGTTTATGGGAAATATGATATCGGGCTTGGAGAAGCCTTCGATTATGTCTCGCACCTGTACGAAATCTCTACCGATGTCAAAACAGTATGTAGGTCTGAAGGCATAAGCGACAGAGAAGGGCTTGAGAACGTTCTAATTTACGAAAGCATGGTTAATGCTAGAACAAGACTTGACGCTTACGAAACCCTGCTGTTCGACGGAGAAGATTCTGCAATCAAAAAGCTCTCCAAAATCTGCCAAAGCGAAGCAAAGAACATGCTTGCGGCATTAGAACTGGATTATATGACAACGATGCATTTTGAAGGGCTTAAACTTGCAATCGCAGTATACGACAACGAAAACGAGGACATAGACAGGACTTACAAAAAAATAGGGGGACTCCTGTCCAACCCGAAAGTAAACAACGTACTTGACGCTTTAAGAAGGCTGTACAACCCGAAGCTGGACACGACATTCGGGCATTTGAAAGAGCTTTTATCTCCTAATAGGAGCCTGTCAAAATACAAGGACGTATTTAACTGCAGCCCCTTTAAGAAGATGCTAAGGCTAGGAAAAAACAAATCTAAGAGGGGCAATTAGTAAAAATGAAAACCTCAAAACTAAAAAACTTGTTCATAACAGGACTGGCAGCTTTGGCTTTTACATACGGGTGTTCGCATATTACTTATACACAACAGCAGGCTAGTGTACCACAGCAGACTAGTGTAATAAACCAGTGCAGCGATTCAAAACAGCTTGAAGAGACCATACTCTCAGAATCGTCAAAATACCAAGTTGTGATGTTAGGCGAGGATCACGCAGATCTAGATGATGATTATTTTATAGCAAGGCTCCTTCCAGAGCTGAAAAAACAAGGATTCAAACATCTTGCTGTAGAGCTTGAGAGAAACCCCCCGGAGGCAAGTCTTTTAGCAAAAGCCCTCACGGATTACACCGCCAGCAAAATAAGCCCAGATGAGATGAGATACAGAGCCATGTATACCGTATTATCCCCCTATATCGAAGGACTCATAAGTATAGTAGAAGCTGCAAAAAAAGAAGGAATGGATACCATATGCTACGACCCGTCATATAATGAATATGAATCATCCGATCGTCGAGATGAATTAGCATTCAAAAACATAAAAGCACTTATATTCAACAAGGAGCCTAAAGCCAAAGTAATTGTTTACTGCGGGGCGGCTCATCTGAATAAGGAAAAAAGATATAACCCTCATCTTTGGAGCTGGGAAGGTCGTTTACGTTTAAAGAACAAAAGCAAGGATGGGAAATTCAAATGCTTAGCGTACCATCTAAATAAGTATTCTCGGGGTAAAACCTTGACAGTATCAGTCTTTGGCGATGACCCTTATATTGATTGTGACATCACATTGGACCTTAAAAAAAATGAATACAGGAAGAATAATCAAGAAAAATGAAAACAAAACTAAAAAACTTGTTCATAACAGGACTGGCAGCTTTGGCTTTTACATACGGGTGTACCCCGCCCAAGAATCTAGGGATTGTAAAAGAGTCAATTGTATACTCAAAAGCGCCATTAGAAGCCACAATCGAAAATTACGGCGCGAAAATACAAGCCCTTGAAGATGTAGTCATCTCACATGTGTCGGACAACAGGATAATCATGTTCGGCGAAGCCCACCAAATATACCGAAACGATAACGATTTCGTAATAAAACTTCTGCCCAAGATGAAAAAACAAGGCTTTACCTACTTGGCCTTAGAATCGGAAAGAACCGCATTAGGCGGACTGCAAAAATCGTTAGCCCGCCACATATCTGGCAAAGAGCTAAGCCCTGAGGAAAAGTTCTTCATCGAAATAGGCGCCCCGGGTTGGCGTGACCTTGCAGACACAGCTAAGAAAGAGGGCATAAAAATCGTATGCTACGATGCAAACTCGAGCGAAGCGGACAACTGGAACAAACGGGAAGAAGTAGCATACAAAAACTTGAATGAGCTCATATTCGACAAAGACCCTAACGCAAAAGTCATAGTTTATTGTGGCGCAGCCCACCTCAACAGCAAAGAAGAATACAGCCCTTATGCGGCAGACTTTGATTCAAACCTAATCCTGAATAAAGGGAAAAAACACAAAAGCCTAGCATACTACCTAAAAAAGCATACCTACGATAAGACCTTGACAGTGTCTTTAATCGGCCACAGGGACGGAATCGAAAGTGACATAGTATTGAACTTAGATAAAGGGATAGTGGAGCATGAAACTAAAAAATGAAACTCTCAAAGATTAAACAAACCGCAATCGCAGGATTCGCAGCATTAGCCTTGTTATCCGGCTGTGCTAAGTCTGACTTTGAGAAGAGAAAAGACCTGGAAAAAATCGTCCTATCCGAATCACCCAAGAACCAAGTCGTGATGTTCGGAGAGTCGCATAACGAATACAGGAGAGATAATGATTTTGTGATAGGCCTCTTGCCAGGGCTAAAAAAACAGGGATTCGAATACTTCGCGGTAGAGCTTACAGGAAAACAAAGCGGATCGAATATGGCCCAGCTGTCAAAGATTTTCAAAGATTACCTCTTAGGCCTAACAACTAAGGAAGACATAACCGAAGAAAAGTACCTTTTCAGTTTGGAAGAATTAGAGGTTTATACAACAGGATGGCTAGACCTATTAGCCAAAGCTAAAGAGACAGGCATGAAAATAGTCTTTTATGACGCGGATCATTACGAGTATTCCTCATTTAATCATCGTGACGAAATAGCGTTCAAAAACTTGAGGGAGATCATATTCGACAAAGACCCTGGCGCCAAAGTAGTGATTTACTGCGGAAGGAGGCACATAAACGAAAAAGAAGCGTATGACAAGGACGTTGCGAAATGGGAAGAAGAGTCTGGCTTAGATAAACTCGACAAGGATAAGAAGTTCAAATCTGTAGCCTATCATCTTAACTTGTACACTCAAGGCAAGCTCTTGACAGTATCGCTGAAAGGGTCTGATAAGTACGTCAAGTACTGCGACATAGACTTAGATCTTGATAATAACAAATGCTTACGAAACAAGCCTAAAGATTACGGAGGAAAATAAAATGGAAGAACAAAAAACTGATTCAAGATTAGAAAAAGAACTCGATAATATCTATAAAACTCAAAAAGAAGTCACAGTCATCGGACAAATAGCATCACTAGTAGACTGGGACCAAAAGGTCTCAATGCCGCCAGAAGGGATAGGCGACTGCTCAGAAAAACTCGCTTTATTGGGCGGGCTAGCACACGAAAAATTCACATCAAAAGAACTAAAAGAAAGCATAGGCTACTTGTCACTGCCTGAAAATTTTGAAAAGCTAAGCGACAAAGATAAGATAGTTGTTAAAAGGCTGTCAAAAGACGTTGAGAAAACCACTAAGCTCCCGTTAGAATTCGTTGAGGAGTCATCAAGAGCAACAGCGCAAGCACATAATGCCTGGGAGAAAGCCAAGAAAGAAAGCAACTTCTCAATTTTCATGCCGCACTTAGAAGAAGTCGTCAGGCTTAACCAGGAGCAGGCGAAACTTATAGCCCTTCCCGGACACCCGTACAACAGCTTATTAGACGGCTACGAAGAGGGCATGACAGTA
>VGLX01000090.1 GCA_016866645.1 Candidatus Woesearchaeota archaeon
CAAGACAGCTTACATGCTCTGGGGCGCAGCCAGGGAGCAGCACGTGAGCAGAGACAAGGCTACTTCCAACATCTGCTCTAACCACGCTTTGAACGCATTAGCATCCTCGATATACCTGGCATGGTACGGCAAGCAAGGGCTGGAAGAGCTGGCAGAGCTGCACAACATGAGAACAGCGCATTACGCTTACGAAAGGATCAGGAAGATAAAAGGCTACAAAGCAGTCTTCCCGAAGAACATCTTCTTCAACGAATTCTTACTAGAATGCCCTCACGAAGTTGACAAGCTCAACAAGAAATTATTAGAGCATAATATAATCGGAGGTTTAGACGCCGGAAGATTCATTCCAGAGTACAAGAACAAAATATTATTTTGCGTAACTGAGAGGACGAGCAAAGATGACGTCGACCAGCTGGCAAGCTTGCTTAAGCATTACAGCAAAGGAGGTGTAGAATGAAAAAAGAAAACGTCAAGCTGTTGTTCAGCGAGAGCAAAGAAGGAAGAGCATCCTACACCCTGCCAAGGACCAAGCTGAAAAGCAAGAACTACTTGGGAAAGTATAAGAGAAAAGACTTAGACCTTCCAGAAGTCAGCGAAAGGCAGATAGCAGGCCACTACCAAGGGCTGTCAGAGCTTAACTTCTGCCCCTACTCAGACATGGACCCGTTAGGATCGTGCACGATAAAATATAATCCTCCATTAACAGAGTCTGCTGCTTCACTGCCAGGATTCTTAGAAGCGCATCCTTACCAAGACGAGAAAACCGTCCAAGGGCTGCTAGAGGTCATGTACTACTTAGACAAATACCTCAGCGAAGTCACAGGGATGCCAAAGTTTACCTTGCAGCCTTCTGCCGGAGCCCATGGAGAAAGCACTGGCGTGATGATATGCGGAGCATATTTCAAGAACAAAGGAGAGAAAAGGACAAAGATACTAGCGCCTGACTCTGCGCACGGCACAAACCCTGCAAGCGTGACTAATCTAGGATTCAGCTATGAGCAGGTCAAGTCGAACGAGAAAGGCGGAGTAGACCTAGGAGAGCTGGAGAAGAAGGTCACAGAAGACGTAGCCTTGTTCATGCTTACTAACCCTAACACTTACGGGCTATTCGACCCGAACATCGACAAGATAACAGAGATAGTGCACAAGAAAGGCGGCCTGATGTATTACGACGGGGCAAACCTGAACGCTATCATGGGCAAGTGCAGGCCTGGAGACATGGGATTTGACATAGTCCACGTGAATTTGCATAAGACTTTCGCGACCCCTCATGCGATGGGCGGACCAGGAGCCGGGCCAACCGGAGTAGTAGAGAAGCTCAAAGAATTCCTGCCAGTACCGACAGTAGTAAAAGACGGTGAGTTATACAAGTTTAATTACGACGTGAAGAACACGATAGGCAAGGTGAAGATGTTCTACGGCAACACATCAGTCTTAGAGAAAGCGTTCGCTTACGCCTTGATGATGGGCGGCGAAGGCCTTAAGAAAGCGAGCGAGACAGCAGTCGTCCATGCTAACTACATGCAAGAAGTCTTGAAGAAGAAAGGCTTCAAGTTCCCTTACGGCGACCAGCACTGCATGCACGAGACGATAATGCTATACGAACAAGTCGATAAGCTAGGAGACTTACTGGCAGATTATTTCAAGAAGATGCAGGCGACAATCCACTTCCCGATACACGACGCTTACATGATAGAGCCAACAGAGACAGAGACGAAAGAAAACATCGATGATTACATCGAAGCGATAGTAGAATCCGACAAGGCATTGAAAGACCCGGAAGCGATGAAAGAACTAGAGAAGAATAAGACTTACACGCCTATAAAGAAAGTGAATTCTAAGCTGGGGATGGCTAAGCCTTGCTTGATAGAGAAGAAAGAATAAAAAAAAATCAGCCCATATAGTCGGGCTTTTTCTCCCTTAATGCCGCTTTGGAGCGCCTTAAGGACTTCCCTTGCTCGGCCTTGTATTCTTCCACTACCTCTTTCGGAAGTGAAGGCGGTATCTCAGCCATTGCTGCGTCGAAATGTTTCTTTGCTACGGTGTTTGATTTTAAGTCCTCTCTCAAGGCGATCATTGCCGATTCTCTGCACACCGCTTCTATGTCCGAGCCGGTGTAGCCTTCTGTCTTATAAGCCAAATAGTATATCAATTTACCTTGGTCAGATAAATCTTTAAAGCTAAATTTTTTGTGTTTTAATTTGTTTACATCTGACTGTTTGACCGCTTCATCATCGGCCATTTTTGATATTATCTTAGTTTCTTCATGCTTAAGTTCCTCTTCTATTCCTTTGATTTCTTCTTTGCTTACAACCAAAGGCATACCCTGGGCATGTATCTTAAAAATCTCAAATCTAGATGCAATATCTGGTGCTTCGGTGACTAACAGCCTGTCGAACCTTCCTGTCCTCAGCAGAGCAGGGTCTATTATGTCTATCCTGTTTGTGGCTCCGATTATCACAACATCATGCAGGTCTTCTAAGCCATCCATCTCCGCCAGCAATGTGTTAACGATGTTCTCTGAAACATGAGATCCGCCCATATACATTCCTCTCTTAGGTGCTAAAGCGTCTACCTCATCGAAGAAGATTATCGAAGGCGCTGATTGCCTGGCTTTTTCGAATATACCACGGACCCCCCGTTCCGTTTCGCCCACCCATTTGTTCAATAATGAAGGTCCTTTGACTTGTATGAAATTAGCCTCTGATTCCTTAGCTACTGCTTTAGCAAGTAAAGTTTTTCCTGTTCCTGGCGGACCGTGCAACAAGATTCCTCTAGGGGGTCTTATGCCCATCTTCCTGAATACTTGCGGGTATTTCAATGGCCACTCTACAGCCTCTTTCAGCTCTTGTTTTATTTTTTCCATTCCTCCGATGTCATTCCATCCTACTTTCGGAGGATCTATCAGCACCTCCCTTAGTGCAGATGGCCTCACTATTTTTAATGCTTCTCTGAAATCTTGTTCTGTGACACATAAATTATCCAATAACCCTTGGTTAATAGGCTTTTTTTCCCTTAGATTCAGGCCTGGCATAACCATCCTGAGGACATTCATTGCCGCTTCTTTGCAAAGTGCTGCCAAGTCTGCCCCTACGAAACCGTGCGTCACATCCGCCAGCCTTTCCAGTAGGTCGTCCACTTTTTTCTGGTATGCCCCTTTGTCTTTCTCGATTTTTGTTACAGTACTTATCAGAGGCATGTTTCTCGTGTGGACTTTTAAGATTTCCATCCTGCTTTTCCTTGATGGTACGCCTATTACTATCTCTCTGTCGAACCTTCCAGGTCTTCTCAGCGCAGGATCGATAGCGTTTGGTCTGTTCGTCGCCCCTATGACTACGACTTTGCCTCTTGATTTTAGGCCATCCATCACAGTTAATAATTGTGAGACGACTCTTCTTTCCACCTCGCCGTGAGTCTCTTCTCTTTTTGGGGCTATAGCATCGATTTCATCTATAAATATTATCGATGGGGCGTTTTTTTCAGCCTCCTCAAATTTTTTCTTAAGATTTTGCTCACTTTCCCCGTAAAATTTTGAGTTGTGCAAAATGAAGTACGGAGCACAGGTAAAGCTGTCTTTATCAACTGTGAAATCATACAGCTCTTTTTTACCTACGCTTTCTATACCCCCCACCATCTCCCATCCTATGTCTTCTCTTAGCAAGAGGCCAAATTCTTTTTGCACTTTCTCATCTGCTATACCGTTTTTTCTTGCGATGTCATAAAGTGTTCTCAATGAATGCTTGGTAGCTTTTCCTGTCTTGTAGATATAACAGTCTTTGTTCCTATACTCTTTATATGGCAATTTCGCCCTTATTTTCTCTATCAGCAAAGACGGGTGAGGGATGTTTTCATGTTCTTTCACTCTAATCACTTTCTTGATCTCTTGCAGTCTTTCCAGTTTATGCTTGCTTACTGCCCCGATGTCTAAAAACTTGGCCCTTCCTTCGTTGCCTTTTACTACTAAGCCGTGCATCAAACTTTTAGGCGCATTATGTTTTCTTAGCTTACAATGTATTCCTAGTTTTAACAACATCAAAGACTGCAATTGCATCAGGAAATCCCTGTTAATGCTGTATAATACGGGTGTAGGGTAAACCATGCCCTTGATTTTAATCATCGATACTGTACCGTCGCCGTCAAAGTACCCTCTGATAAACGCCTGTAGTTCCTGTTTTGGGAGCCTGAAAAAGTATGGGGGAACTGTTTCTTTATTTTCGCTTGAAAATCCTAAAAGTTTAAAAAACTCGACCAAAAGCTTGGAGTAAACGATTGAGCCAAGCATATTTAGTTTGTTTTTCTCTTTGAATCTCCAAACCCCGAATACTCGACCCATCAATGTATTGAAGTGTTTGATGAGGTCTTCATTTTTATTATAGAACCCTATTGAGTCTCCCTTGCTGCTGATATTCCCGTCTGAAACTATTAGACCGATTAATTCTAATAGTTCTGGAGAAGTATTCTCAGGTAGCCTGACGAAGTTGCTTCTTGACAGGTTCCTGCTTTTGATAGCATATTTCCCGTTTTGCTTGACGATCAAGAATTTCTCATTAAGGACTCTTAACGGGATTTTATAGCTTTGCTCTGGCAATGCCAGCTTGTTTAGCCTTGCTACGAAGTCCCCCCTCTTTATGTTTTTTGCCGCCCCCCATGTTAAACAGCCATTTTTGTATATCAAGAACGGCTGGTTTTCAGAGACTGTGATTTCGTTCCCATCGCTTAGTTTTAATCTGAAGGCTTCCGCATTCAGTTTGGTTGCATGCGTTATCTTTGCCTTTCTTATTTTTCCGTATTTAAACGCGTAGGTAGAAACCGGGTGATCCAACTTTTTTATGGTATAGCCCTTAAGTTCTTCTTTTGTTCCTTGTTCTTCATAAATTTTTTCAGCTTCGACAAAGCCTCTGGGATTTGTAAAGATTGGTGTTTCACCAGACACACACATGATTTCTGGGCCATTTATCAAAATAAAATTTGAATCTGTTTCAGATGCTACTGCCTTTGCGAGCAATGTTTTTCCTGTTCCTGGCGGGCCATGTAAGAGTACGCCTTTCGGTGCCTCTATGCCTAACCTCTCAAAAATCTCTGGGTATTTCAGTGGTATTTCTATCATCTCCCTGACCTTTTTTATCTCTTCATCTAAACCGCCTACATCTTCGTAAGAAACGTCCATTACTTTCTCTTCTGCTACTTCTACTGCTTCAGGTTTGAACGTTACTTGAGTGTCCGCTGTTATGATTACTGCTTGTTTAGGGTTAACGTCTACTACTATTAGTCTTAATACTGATAGTCCGAGATTTCCTATGCTTCTTTCGAACATTTCAAAGTCTTTCCCAAACTCTTCAAGTATATCTGGGAACATAGCATCTGGTTTTATCCTTCTTCTCATGCTTCCGCCTAATGCTACCTGGTCGCCTTTTACGACGGTTTTTCCTATAAGCCCCCGTTTTAAGAATTCAGGATCTCCTTGTATTACTAACCCTTTTTGTGCAGGCGCTACTACTATTGATTTTGCATCTTTAACATCAGCTTTTCTTACAACTACATTTTCATCTAGTCCTGCTTTTGCATTCCTTCTTATTCCGCCGTCCATCCTTATTATACTCTGTCCAATATCCATCGGGTAAGCTCTGTCGACTCTTGCTACTGTTTTTCTTACTCCTTCTATTTCTACTATTTCTCCTCTTTTGACTCCTAATGCTTGGATGGTTTCTGCGTCTATCCTTACTATACCTCTGTCTATATCATCTTGGTTGGCTTCTTTTACCGTAAGTTTTATTGGATCTGTCATTTTGTATTACCCCCGATTATTCTTTCTTGATTATTCTCCTTGTTGTTTTTGAAAAGAATAGTATCACCTTTTCCGGCTGGTCCATGCTGACCTTCACTATCTCGTCTTTTTTTATCTCTCCGAAGTCCACTATTTCTCTTGGTATCGATACTGTGTAGCTGTTGCCGACCATCCTCAGCTTGACATGGAATTGTTTCTGCTTGACTTTCTGGAAGTTCTCGTATTCTTTCATGTCTCCGGGATGAACCCATACTTCTCCGCATTGCGGGCATTTCCAGCATCTGAGGCTGAACCCTTCTTTTTGGATGGTTCCTTTCTCTGTCTTCTTGTTGCATTTGTTGCAGATTATCGTCGTGTCGTAAATGTCCTTC
>VGLX01000091.1 GCA_016866645.1 Candidatus Woesearchaeota archaeon
TCTTCTGTGTCTTTCTTCCAGCAGTAGGGCTATTTCAGTGGTCTTGTTTTCGCTTATCTTTTTTCCTGCTTCCTTATGCAATGAAATGGCTTCCCTGTGGTCTGTGCTTGCAACTTCTTCTATGAAAAATATTGTAAAAGCATCATTTGCTGCGATAACTGCGTCTACTGAGTGGTCGAGGCTCGCTTTGTATCTCTCTTTTTCAAGGTTATCTTTCGCGCTTTTGATAAACTCGTCAGCATCCTTTAGCCGGATTATCGCTTTGCTTTTGTCTTCTTTGTTCATGTTACCATCTCCATAAGCTGCTTGCCATAAAGCACCTTATGATTTTTGATGACTGATAAGATGAATGGCTCCTGACTTTTATAAATCTTTTTAAGCTCGTTTAAGGTTACTAAATCCACTCGTAATAATAAGTCGTTTTTTAGGAACTCTTCTTTCGTTTTATTGACCTTTTCCTCCAAAGCCTTACTTATTTTGCTTACTATAACTAAGATGTCTATGTCAGATGTTAGATCTGCTTTTCCAGAAGCTACAGAGCCGTATAATATGATGGATATAGCATGGCCCTTTGTTGTTTTGATAAGATTGCTTAATGTGTCGTAGTAGAATGCGCTCTCTTTTTCAAATAGGGGTATTATGGCATCTTTAATGAACAGGTTTTCTTTGTTAATAGAAAAAAGTTTTATTTTGCCCTTCATGCTAACTTTGATAACATTCTCTTTGCCTAGCTTTTCTATTACCCTGCTCAAAGCGCCTTTGTTAATTCCTGTGTCCTTAGACAGTTCAGTGATGTTAAATTGCCAGTCTTTGTGTTTCACTAGGTGGTTTAACACCTGAACATTGCTCTTCTTACCGAGTATTCGTTCTATTAGTTGCATTTTTACAACATATGTTGTAATTTTACAACTATTTAAAGCTTACGGTCGCTGTTGTGAAAACCTTCTACCCAAGAAAATAAGGTCCGCCGAGGCTGGGATTTGAACCCAGATATCCTTTCGGAAACAAGCTAACCGGATAGTTTTCCAGGTTCGCACCTTAGGTCAAGTAAGGTCTTGCGCACTACCAGGTTATGCGACCTCGGCACGGGGTATTGAATAGAAATCAGTTTTTATAAAACTATTGTTCCATTGCAGTCTGTAGTTTTATTAGGTTTATATAAGTGTCAACGCCTTTAGGCTGTAACACTATGTAAGACACGTCTTCTTTTTCTAAACATTCTACTATTTTTCTCGTGTGCGCTGCTCCGAACACCAGCACTGCCTTTTTCTTCCTGCTTTGGGCCATGTACTGTAAAGTCTTCTCCACTCCTATCTCGCTTCGTTTTTCTGATACGAGCTTTTCGAACAGCCAGACTTTGCCTTCGCTAGTCGTAGGTGTTGTTGCTACGTACCATGCAGTGTTGTGTATGTCTTCATCTTCTGCTCCGCGAGTCTCGATTAAGGTGTCGTTCACGTACTCGTAAGCCACTCCTGCAGGGAACGCGGTCAATGACTGCTCTTTGCCTTCAGGCATCCAGAACCCTCTGAACACGTACCAGAACAGCTTGTAGAAATTGCTCGTGTTAGACTCTATCATTTCTTTGGTTACATCCTCTTGTGGCGTCCCTTCTAACACTAGCATGTCTATGCTGTTCTCTTTGTTCATCTCGTCTATGCTGTTGTAGAGGCTCTCTTGGACTACTGTCTTGTCTCCGAAGCTGCTTGCCTTGTGTATGTCCTGGATGTATACTATTAACTTGTCGCTTTTTTTGCTTTCATGATACTTGATTATGCTGGCGCTTTCGCAGTCGAAAGTTTCTCCGTTAATCTTTATTTTTTCATACTTCTGTTCAAGCTCGTCGGCCATCATGCCTTCCAGGCTCACCTTATTGATCCGTTGCGTTATGACTTTGCCTTTTTCTTGCTTCTTCCTGTAACTTTCGGAACCCATCTCCTTAAGCTGGCTGCATGCGGAGTATCCCATTACTAAACCTGCTCCTAGGACTATGCTTATGCATGTAATGCTTAACGCTTTGAATAGTCTTCCCATAGCGTAGAGAACGGATATTTGAGATATTTAAAAGGTTTTGGTTTTCAATAACGTTTCTTGTCTTTTTTAGAACCCCATTCTTTGAAAGGCTTCAGGCATTCATGCCGGTCAATCTGCACTTTCTTGACATGTTCTTTCTTAGCTTTGCCTTTTATAGCATCATATACGAATTTGTCGTCAAATCCTATATTTTCGGCGTCTTCTTTCGTGCAGCCGTAATAGACTTTCTTGATCCTGGCCCAGTGTATGGCTGAGAAGCACATCGGGCAAGGCTCACAGGAGGAATATATCTCGCAATCAGACAGGTCGAAGCGCTTAAGCTTCGCAGATGCTTTCCTTATGGCAACTATCTCTGCATGCGAAGTAGGGTCGTTGCTCTTAAGAACTTGATTATGCGCTTTCGCGATTATCTTATCGTCTTTCACTATGACCGCTCCGAAAGGCCCGCCGCTGTTGCTTTTCAATCCTTTAGACGCCTCTTCAACAGCCTTTTTCATGAACTTGTTTACCATCGAGGATTAGGTAAGAGGTCGTTGTTTTTATAATTTTCTAAAGAAGGCTTCTTTCGCAGGAGGTTATATCCACTTCTTCTTCAGATGGAAGTATAAGTACAGCACTAGCGCGAGAGATATCATCATAGTCGCGGCGATTATGTAGCCGTATGGCGATTCTAATTCTGGCATGTACTTGAAGTTCATTCCGTAGAAGCTTGCTATGAACGTAGGAACCATGATGATTACTGTCATCGCTGTGAGTTTCTTCATGATTATGTTCAGGTCATTGGATATGATCGCAAGCTTGTTGTTAATCGTTGTGGCGTATATTTCTAGCAAGTCCGTTAGTATCTCTCTCTGGACTGCTAACAGGTCTATCTGGTGTATCAGCGTGTCGTAAACATCGTCCATGAGCATCAATAACTCTTTATCTAGCGTTAAAGGCGTTAAGCCTCTTTTTATCGTGTATATGAGTTTCGCTGACGCCCAGAGCTGCTTGCTCATCCTGAAGCACTTGCGCTTTAAGGTCACTATCTCGCTCACCATATGGGGGCTTATATCCTGCTTAGTGACTTCGTCTTCCACAGCCATTATCTTGTCATCAAGCACGTCTAAGACATCATAGTTCTCTCTTGCGTCCTCATGCAGGAAGTGGTATAAGAAATACGCTGGGCTGTTCTCTTTGCCTTCTTCTTTAAGCTTTTGCGTGATGCTTGTGAAAAGCTCCGAGTGGTATTTTGACCGTTGGGGAATGGTCACTGTCAAGACGTTCTTCTTTAGGTCAAATAACGTATGCGTAACCTTCATCTCATCATCTTCAATGTAGTAATCTATGAAGACGAAGACCAGGGGCCTCATCGAGTACCTCATAGAGCGCGCTTCTTTGGTGTAGTTTAAGAAGTATTTTTTTTGGAACTTGAACTCCTTACAGACCTTGTCTATCTCCTCTTCTGTAGGGTGTTCTAATAATAAGCATGCGAAAGATTTCTTGCCTTTGATCTTTGGAAGGTCTCCTTTCTTTATCAGAGCGCATGTCCCGTTGTTTGATGCGAAGCATCGTATCATACTTACTGAATGCACATGTTTTAGTTATAAACTTTATCTTTTCACGGGCTTTGTGTAAATAGTATTATTCTTGCATGACTTTATACACACCTTCCTGACTTTCTACACAGAAAGTCGCTTGTATTCCGAGTTCTATCATTTCTTGAATGACTACGCAAAGGTTATGGCATAGTATCTTGCAGAGTAGTTCGTTAGTTTGTGCGGTTTGTGTCTTGCTTCTAATGTTATCCCTGAACTTAGATTTTATCATGTGGAAAACTGTCTCGCTATTTGACCTGTAATGGTTTGGTCTGCCAAACTCATACGTTGGCTGTTCTAAGTTACTGCACAAGTCGTTTAAGAGTTGCATGAATAGTAAGCCCTCATTAGTTTGTGCAGTATCGTAAGCCTTCCAGACTTGCGGATATGTTACTCTCATGCCCTTAGTAACTATGATATTTCCTTCTTGGTCTATCTCTTGCTTGATATAGAATTCTACCGCATAGATGTGTTTGCATTTCTTTTTTCTTAATTCACAGTCAGGGCAGTTGCATTCTGGTTCGTGTCCGTTGAACTTTACGAGGTAGGTCTTGTTTTCTCGTTGGCTCGGAACTAACCAGCCTTTATCGGTCTTAACTATTTTCAAAGTTTTTGCTATGAGCTGTCCTCTTTGTTCTCGGGATAAATCCCACCAATCTTGTTTCGTTTCTTGTTGCATTTACTTTTGTCGCCTATTAAAACTGGTATTATTAAAGAACTACCTAACTTAATCTGAACAAATATGACTTTTATTGTATAGAAAACTATAAAAAAACTAAAAATGTATTATTTTGAGTGGAAACCAATACTATTTATGAAGGCGATAATCTCGAAATTCTAAGTAAGTTCCCAAACAAAAGCATCGACCTAATTTATGCTGACCCACCATTTTTTTCTAATAAACATTATGAAGTTATCTGGAAAGATGGCGCAGAAATACGTGCTTTTCAAGACCGTTGGCAAGGCGGAATAGAACATTATACTTCTTGGATGGAACCAAGATTAAGAGAATGTCATCGAGTGTTGAAAGATAGCGGTTCTATGTATCTACATTGTGATTATCACGCAGATGCACATTTAAGAATTTTAATGGACAAAATTTTTGGCGAGAATAATTTTAGAAACGAAATAATTTGGCATTATAGAAAATGGTCTGCTGGTTGGCAACAATTTCAAAGAAACCATGACGTTATTCTTTTTTATTCAAAAACTAATAACAAAAACAGGGTATTTAATAAAACGTTTATGGACAGGGCAGAATCAACTTTAAAGCGTTTTGGTAATGCAAAAATAATTTCTGGATTCGATGAAAAAACTGGAGAGAGACTACCTTCTCAAGTATCTAAAAAAGAATCTGAAGGGGTACCAATGGATGATGTTTGGGATATTGGAAGAGTTCCACCAATAAAACAGATATTTCCAACACAAAAACCAGAAGAATTATTAAAAAGAATAATTAAAGCATCATCTAAAGAAGGAGATTTAGTTTTAGACCCCTTTTGTGGTTGCGGAACTACTTTAGTTGTTTCTGAAGAACTTAAACGTAAATGGATAGGCATAGATGTAAGTCCGACTGCCTGTAAAGTGATGGCTAAAAGATTGAAACAAGCTTTTTCTATAACCCCTAATGTAATTAAAGGGGAAATAGATATGAAATATGTTAAAAAGCTAAATCCTTATGACTTTCAAAATTGGGTTGTTGTAGATAAGTTTCTTGGTAATGTAAGTAGGACAAAATCGGGTGATTTTGGTGTAGATGGTATGACTTCACAAATAACTGGGGGTTATCCTATTCAGGTAAAACAAAGTGAAAATATTGGAAGAAATGTTATTGATAATTTTGAAACGGCTTTAAGGAGATTGAATAAAAAGAAAGGTTATATAGTTGCATTTTCTTTTGGAAAAGGGGCTTATGAAGAAGTAGCCAGAGTAAAAAATCAAGAGGGGTTAGTCATCATTTTAAGAACTGTTCAAGAATTGATAGATGGCGAAGTTGAAGAATAGGAAATTCTAAGACTTTTTACACAGAACTTTTACTTTTTACACACAGACTACTTAATACACAAAGCCCTTTTCACGGCCTTTTGTCGAGAACGTCTAGGACTTTGAACTTGTAAACGCAAGGGTAGTCCTGCTTCAGGCTGTGGAACATGCTGTGCATCAGGACAGCGTACTTGTAGACCGGGTCTGGGAAGTGCACCATCTCTACCTCGCAGTCTACCTGGAAGCTTATCATTGTCTTGTAGTCGTAATCGTTGAACATCAGGCTGCACTTGTTGTTCTTCTTGGCGTTGTTGAATGTCTTTGTGCCGTACATCTCTATGCTGCTGATCAGGCTTTTGTCAAAGTCTTCTGGCGAGGACTGGAGGTCTAACAAGAACTCGAGACGTTTCTTGGTAGTTTTCTTCCATGACTTCTTCTTGCACTTGTCTATGAAGGCTACGCACTCTTTGATGTAAAAGTTTATGGCCTCATCTTTTGGGACCAGTCCTGTT
>VGLX01000092.1 GCA_016866645.1 Candidatus Woesearchaeota archaeon
TCAAAAAGAAAGAAAGTTTAATCAAGTTTAAGGAAGGGACAACATCTTAGGATATTGTTTTTATTTTTTATTCTTGGATTAAAACGCTATACCTGGAAGGCTATTAAGATGGCAGAAGAAGTCATAGACTTAGTAGACGAAAACGGCAAGCCAACCAACCAGATAGAGTCAAAAAGAGCGGCCCACCAAAAAGGATTACGGCATCAGTCTTCTCACGTATGGATCTATAATCCACAAGGTAAGGTCTTGCTTCAAAAAAGGTCAGTTAACAAAGACTCATGGCCTGGACTATGGGATGTCTCGGCAGCAGGGCATGTCATACACGGTGAGACCCCAAAAGAAGCAGCTGTCAGAGAAGTGTTCGAAGAGACAGGGCTGAAAATCAACCCAAAAGACTTAGAATACCTTGGTGTTGATAAAGTCTCAAGAATAATCCCAAAAGTGAACTGGACTAACAACGAATTCTACCATATCTACTTGTTAAAGTTCAACGGAAAAGCCGAGCAGCTAAGGCTTCAGAAAGAAGATGTCGAAAAAGTCGAATTCTTCACGATAGACAAGATCGAGAAAGACCTGAAAGACAGCAAAGAGAACAAAAAATATGTGCCACACGGGGAATATTACCATAAGATCTTCAAGCTAGTCCGAGAAAAGACCGGGAAACAAGAATAAGCAGGGCGATTAGTTTAAAGTTATCGCATGATGTTTGCAAGCGCCTACACACGCTCCACAACCTATGCATTTAGCCTTTTCAAAAATAACCAGCTTTTCTCGTTTCAAAGCGCCTACAGGGCACGCTTCTACACAGCCAACGCAAGCACCGCCGCAAGTGCAAGAGGTGCATTTGCCGTCTTTCCAGCAGCACTTGTCATAGTTTATCTTTATTGCCATATCCTAACATTGAGATTTTTCAGGTTATATTAGTTATGATTTCGATATTCTTATATACAAAACTGCCCCAATCATTAGTATGAGCCTAAGATTCGGTTTCATGATAACAGGCAAGCCCATAGAAAAAGAGTTTGCAAACGCTAAACGTTCCGGAATAAGCCATATAGAGATAGACCTGATGGAAGAGCATTCTTTTATAGAAAGTTTTGACGATAAAAGAGCTGATAAGATAAGGCTCTTAGCGAAACAGCACAGGATATCCTTAAGCCTGCACGTCCCATACACCCTCAACCTAGCAGAGTTCTTGCCATCAATCAGAAAGTCTAACATAGACTACATGAAAAGAAGTATAATACTCGCACACAAACTAGAAGCAACACACATAACCACACATATAGGCTACTGCAACATGATGCTGTCACAGCCCTGGCTGAAAAAAGAAGCTACTGACAGGCTTATCAGCTCATTAAAAGAAATCTTGCAGTACTGCAAGAGATACAAAGTATGCCTAGCCTTAGAGAACGTAAACCCTATGCCCGATGACTCAGAGTTCTTCTACATCGGAGATAACATAAAAGAGCTGAAAAGGCTATACAAAGCCATCAATTCACAATATTTGAAAATGTGCTTAGACGTAGGGCATGCCCACACAAATGAAGGTGTAGCCGAATACATAAAGGCGTTCAAAAGCAAGATAGTCGCAGTGCACTACCATGACAATCATGGAAAATACGACGAGCACTTAGCCATGGGAGACGGAACAATCGACTGGGAACGAACTGCGAAAGAGTTCAAGAAGATACGTTTCGAAGGGCCTTTCATCTCTGAGATCTATTCAAAGACTGTCAAAGAGTCTAAAGAAGACTTAGAGCATTACTTCTTATAAAAAGTTTTATTAAACCCGGCTCGATTGCAAGTTTTTCATTGCCCTCAAAGACTGAAATGATGGCTCGGTCGCGATGCCATTTCTATCGTCGGAATCTCAGAATCGCAGTTTATACGGCTTATCCGTCAATAATATTGAACTTGCAATCAAGCCTTAAACCCATAAACTCAAAATTCCACAAACATGGACATAATACTGATCATAATCACAGTGCTTGGGCTTTGCCTATTCGAGACTATCAGCAGCATAGACAACGCGATAATCAACGCTGAAGTCCTGTCAACGATGAAGGCTAAAGCCAGGAAGTGGTTTCTTCTTCGGGGCATGCTCATCGCGGTCTTCCTCCTAAGAGGCTTGCTTCCTTGGGCTATAGTATGGGCGACTACTCCTAGCCTCGGCGGTCATTCTTTTGGTTATCCTCCCTACTTCTTGAGCGTTGAGCAGAGCATACGTATCCGATGTTAAGTAGCCATATAAGGCTTGGTGGAGGTTTAATATGTAAAATGGAAGAGAAAATCGATATCCACAACAGGGACCGTGAGTACGAGCGGGAGATGGACAAGTTAGAGTCAGACGCAAGTATGGATGTTAAGGATAAGGAACTGATTCTCAGGTTTGTATGGGATTGTAAAATCGGAAAAACACAATGCGGAAAATCGAAAAAGAAAGTCGGGAAAGCAAGGATACTGAAATACATCCAAAACCTCAGAATAATCTCAAAATGGGTCGGCAAACCATTGGATCAGTTGAACCAAGAGGATATGGAAAAGCTGGTCTACGGTATCGAAGAGGATGTTTATAAAAACAGAGAGAAGAATTACAGTGAGGAAACAAAAGCAGATTATAAGAAAACGTTACGGAAGTTCTACAGGTGGCTTGGAAAACCAGGGCTAGTTGATTTCATAAGTCTGATTGTGAAGCCGAAAGACGTTCCCGCCCTGAAAAGAGAGGAAGTCGAGACGATGATAAACTCGACGCCAAGCATGGTGATGAAAGCAGGGATAATGACTTTGTTTGATGGTGGTCTGAGAATAGAAGAATTCCTAAACTTGCGCATAAAGGACTTAACAAAGGAGAAATATGGAAACGATAATGATTGTTACTGGATTGATATAAGATTTTCAAAGACCTTCGCAAGAAAAATACCATTGCCCCTATGCACTGAGCATCTGAAAGACTGGTTATACAAACATCCAGACAAAGAAAATCTCGACTCTCAGTTGTTCCCTTTTTCCTATCCAGCTTTTATGAAAAGGCTCAAGACATTAGGAAGTAACGCCCTGAAAAAGAAAGTAACGCCTCACATGCTGAGACACAGCTCAGCCACTTACTGGGCAGCTAAGATGAACAGGTATGAGTTATGCGCCAAGTATGGATGGGCTTTCAGCAGCGACATGCCTGACAGGTACATAAAAAGGAAAGGAATAATCTTTCAAGAGCTTGCTGAAAAAGGTGATGTAGACACAACAACCAAGCTCCAAAAAGAAAACATCCTCCTTAAAGAGAAAATCGAGAACTTAGAGCATAATTGCAAACGATTCACAAAAGCCTTAGAGTTCCTCATGCCGATAGCCCTAGAAAAAGTTGATGATGAAGACTTTACCCACAAGCAGATAGAAAAAACAAAGAAACGCCTACACCAACTGAAATCATACAATTAAGGATGTCAAAGCGGTTTAAATAGATTTATGCAAATAATGTAAACTTGTGATTAAGATGGAAGAAAGAAAAAAAGTATTGAGCTACGAAGAGATAGAAGACAATATATTGCGTAGACGGATAGATCTAAACATAAACAAATTACCGCTATGTCAAAGAAAAAGCGTCGTAGACTTCACAAATTATCAATTACTCAAGGGATACACAAGAGGGACTGTGCTTTTTGGCATTACTAAAGTCATTGAATTATTAAAACATGCTCAAAAGCTGCCAGAAGAGCTAACAAGGGAAGATATTAATAATTATTTGGTTGCGAAAAACAATCTTAACCAAAGAACAAGGGTAAGATATTTTACAGTGATCAAAAACTTCGTCAAATGGTTAAAAAAGGAAGAATGTGCAGCAGATATGGACATTAAAGCACCACTTAAGATAAAACTCCCTGAAGAAATACTGACTATAGAGGAAATAAAACGAATCATAGAATCGACCACAAATTATAGAGACAGAGCACTAATATTTACCTTATACGAAACCGCGGCAAGGGCCGGAGAAATTCTCAGTTTGAAGATAAAACACGTCACTTTTGACGACAATGATGCCAAATACTGCTTCCGAACAGCAAAACAGATCCAAGAGTATTAAGAGTTGTCAGATGCGTCCCAGATTTGAGAAAATGGATAGAATATCATCCTGACAAAAGCAATCCAAACTCACCTCTTTGGGTAAACATACAGTCCTACAAAGAAAAGGCTGTAGGAAGTTCGGGAATAAAGGCGATAGTGAAAGCAGCTGCGAGTAGAGCTAAGATCAAAAAAAGAGTGTACCCGCACCTATTTAGGCATTCTAGGTTAACCGAGCTGGCCAAAAGAGGCCTTAATGAGGTCCAAGTGAGGATTATTGCAGGGTGGAGCAAATCCAGCTTCATGCCTGAAGTCTACGTTCACTTATCAGGTGCTGATGTAGAAGACAAAATATTAGAATTAGAGGGCGTGAAAAAGCAAGAATCTCAAAAAGAAAGAGATTTGCTCAAGACAATTTCCTGTTGGAGATGTGGCGAAGAAAATAGCGCTGCATCAAGATTCTGTAACAAGTGTGGCGCGGAATTAGATGAAGACAAACGAATGCGCGATAGAAACAAGGTGATAGAAGAAATAAAGAACGTAGATTTTAATGACCTTGAGCAACTAAAGGAACAGATAATAAAACTTTTTGAAAAAGGAAAACTATCGATAAGTTCAAGCGAAAATCTCACAAAATAAAGAGGAGGTGATAAAGATACGAGAACAAAAGGAAAAGAGAAGGCTTAGAGACTTTGCAAGCATTGATAAGTACTTAGACACTATAATCTGCGAAGCAGCTGAAGAATACTTAAAAAGGAAGGAAAACCAAAGTTAAAAGTCTTTTAGGACACAACTTATGAGAACTATTAGGAGGTCTTGACAAGAAGTGACCGAAAAGACAATACAGAATCGATTAAAATAAAAGAAAAACAAAGTTAAAAGTCTTTTCAGACACAACTCATGAGAACTATAAAGAAAAATCGGGAGCCCTTTTAAAAGGAGGCAGATCCTTCTTCGAAGGACTCCTTTTGAAAAAAATAATAAGTTTTTATTTCTTTTTTTGGGTGAACCAGTAACCAGCTGCTATCACTGCTATAATGGCTATTATTAGTATCCACTGCCATGTTTTGCTCGCTGCTTTTGCTTGTGTTGGTGGTGTTACTTCTGCTGGTTTTTCTGTTGGTGGGACTTCTTCTGTAGGCACTTCTTTTTCTGGTAATGGTGCTAGTCTCTTTGTTGTTATGTCTGCCACGCCATTTTTGATGCTGTTCAACGTTAGGCTTATGTCCTTTGTCCCATCGCCATCGACGTCTACTTCTTCTGTTTCTCCTATTGTTAATGTTATTGTTATCGGGTCTGATTCTATTGTTAGTGTTACTGTTCCTGCTGTTTCGTCAACTTCTGTTATGGTTATCGTGTGTATTGTTGTCCCGTCCAGCGTGAACGTAGTTATCGTTCCTTGTTGTTCTTGTATCGCTGCTTCTTCTGTTGTTGACAAGTCTACTTTTGCTCCTCCGCCACCGCCGCTAGGTGCTGCTTCTTCAGCAACATGTGAGTAATAAACTGAAAAGGTGCTACTGCTACTACTTTTATGACCTGCCTTATCTTCTGCTTCACAAACAACAGTGTAAGCACCAGCCAGGTTTATATCGTCACCGCTGAACGTTTGAGCATTGCTAGTAACTTCTCCACCCGTTTTTGTCACTGTTCCCCCTTCTTGTGGCTTGGTCAAAGTCCAAGTCCATTTACTGATTCCTGCTGTTGCGTCACTGCTTTCACATATGTAGCTTATGCTGTCTCTTGGATGGATATTAGTATTGGTAGGCACGGTCAAAGTAGGCGTTGTTGGAACAAGAGTATCCACTGTCAAAGTCCTGTTAGCGCTTGCAAACGCTGGGTTGTTAGAAGTGTCGTTGCATTCTACATTCCAAGTGTAAACAGCA
>VGLX01000093.1 GCA_016866645.1 Candidatus Woesearchaeota archaeon
CGGTGGAACCTTCCTCCTAAAAACTTTCTTAACACTAAACTCGTAATCATCAGAACATGGAAGAATCTGCCTCAAAACTCCAGAATCAGAAAAGTTAAAAAGACTGGTATGCACTACAGTCATAACTTAACACCTCCTTTTTTTAATTGAAACATATTAAGAAAAGGAGGTTTATATTTCTAACTCATCACTCACATTCTGAACTGTGCCAAGAAATACGAAGGTTTATAAACAACCATACAATCCCTTACCCCAAGGGGGTTTGTTAAAAATGAGCGATGAAAATGGAGTGGCAAAATACGTTCCTAAAAGAGGCACTGTTAAAAAAATAGGCAAGAAAATTCTTCTGACCGCACTAGCGGGAACTTTTGCATATGCTTTGACTGCAGGAGTATACGGTACAAAGACTATCTATAAAGTAAAAACTAACTATGCAGTAGTCTTAGAAAGGTTCGGCGGTAACAGAGAAATCGTGAAAGACGTCGGATGGCATGTCAGGGCGCCGTTCTTCACAAAATACGAGAAAGAAGTTTCATTAATGCAGAAGGAAATGTACCTTAACAATGACATCTCACCGCAAACCATAGTATCGTCTGACAAGATTTCCTTGATGGTTTCTGGGCTTTTAACATATAAAGTAGTCGACCCTTACAAATGGGGTATAGAAATACAAAACGCAGAAGGATTGCTACAGAGGGACTTCGACGGTATGACTAAAGACGTGATACAGTCAAGCACAGAAACAGAAATAATCAAGAGCAGAGAAGTCCTAAAGAATAAGATATTCCAAAAGCTCAAAACACAGCCTATCAACATCGGAAATAAGACACTTGAAGATAAGTATGGCATAGAGATAATCTCTTTCAACATAACCCACTCAGACTACCCCACCAGCCTGAAAGAGGCCAGCCAGAGGAAGAAAGAACTAGAGCTCATAGCTGACGGTGAAAGTGAGCTTATCAACAGGACTTACAACGCGCACTCTGAAGGTGTGAAAAAGTTCATGGAAGCAACAGGCATGACTAAAGAGCAGGCAGTAGAGTACTTGAACCAGCAAAGGTGGGCCAGCGCTTACGAGAAGAGCAAAGACCAAAAGACATTCGTGATAAACAACGGCGGAAACGGTTTAGGCTTAACCTTGCCTTCACAAGATAACACTAACAAGAAACTAGAAGAGAAGGTTAAAGCACTAGAAGATGAAATAGAAAGCCTCAGATACACTAGCCCCAATAGTTCTAAACTTAAAGGGCAAGATAATCCTTACGACCCGTGAAAGACTGACAACAGCAAAAAAGACCAGATACCACACCACTAAAAAGATTGGTACCTCACAATGCAACTTCCTTACGCTTTAGAAAGTGACCCGGCATTAAGAAAGACTAAAGAGCCGAGAAGGATAAAGATTTCTAACAGAAGAGTATCCGAAATAGAAGAACTGATAGAAAGCTGGACTTTCGAGACTAAAGAGTTCATGCTACAAAGGCTCAACCAGTACAGGCCAGACAAGATATCCCTAAAAAGGTTCTTCAAGGACAAATGGTACTGGCTGATGGACCTAGACTCGACGCTGAAATTCAAGAACCTAAAAAACCATGAAATACTCACGAACTGGAAAGAAAGGTTCCAGATATCCGGAGAAGAAAACCCTACCCTGGCATGGAACAAAATCCTAGAGAAAGAAGTATCCTACGAAGACAGGGAATACATTGTGAGCAGGCTGAAGGAAGAGACAAGCAACACGTTCATACCTCCTGAAGTCGTAGACTTCTTCGAAAAGATATACAAGGCGCATATAAGGAAAGAATACGTCGAAGACCCTGCACTGCCTAAAGCGCCGATGATACTGGTCATAGGCCCTAGCGGCAGCGGAAAAACAGCAACCGTACAATCTGCTATTGAACAAGTAATCTTCGAAGATGTAGTAAAGCCTGAAAAAGACTACTCCAAAGAAGTGGATGAATTACTCGCAAACAAGCCGTTCTGGGTAGGCATAGAAGATGTAAATCCAGAACTAGCTGATGAGATAGAGAAAGCAAAGAGGATAAAATCACTAAAAAGAAAGCTGAAAATACCGATATACGGCAAGATCATAAGAAAAAAGGTAACTCAAGAATTGTTAGAACTGGAAGAAAAGGGTATACTGCTGCATTATAGAGTGATCACGCCTAATGATTATAACACCGCTTGGTCCCACGAGCCAGGAAACTTCCTAAAAGAAGCTATGGGCCACCCGAAAGTGACATGCTTGAGGCATATGGAAGAGGCTCACAGCGCATGCGGCAAGAAAAACAACATGGGCGGAGGAAGCGACAGCCACATAAAAACCTTAGTTGACACTATGAATATTCTCTTAGACGAGATATCCGACGGTAAGAGGGACTGCTTATTATTCATGACCACAGACCAGGCAGATAAGTTCGAAAACGCGATATACAGAAGGATCGTAGAAAAAGGGAAGATAGTGGACATGATGGAGTTCTGGAAAAAGCCAGAGAACCTTGAAGAGGTCATAAAGATAGAGCTCAAGAGAAAAAACATCCTTATCAAAGATGAAAAAGCCAATTACCAAGGAGAGTTCAAGACTGTAACCAGTGAAGAGCTGAAAAAAGTGGTCGATAAGGTGTACCCTCTTTTCGAAGCAAGAACACTCAACATGACCCCTGCTTATGTAAGGAAGCTGATAAGCTCGGTAATAGAGATGAAAGGTGACATAAAATCAGACTATTTGGATGACAAGATAGTCGTAAGGGAAGCTTTTAAGAACGTAGCCAGGAACATCCATGGAGAACTTTACAACAAGGTAGTCGCGAAAATACCGAGGACTGTTAAATGGGACGAGTACATAGGCAGCGTGAAAGACGAGTTCTCAAGAATGGCCAATAACTGCTTGTTATACAACGTATCAGAAGAGAAAGGAGTAGTCTTAGCAGGACCGCCAGGAGGCGGAAAAACTTTCCTAGCGCAAGCATGGCTGGGTGAGCATCCTGAAGTTACTGACCTGATACTGACACTTAACAGCCTGCAAGACCCTAACAACCCGTGGGACACGACATCAGTAGTTGATAACCTCGAAAAGCTTTATGACATAGCCAAGATGGTAGCGCCTTCATTCGTATACTGCGACGAAGGAGACGCGTTGGCGCCTACGAGAAGGCATGGAGAAAGCCAGTCAGACAAGATCACGAACAAGTGGCTGAGCATAATCGGAGGAGAAAAGCCACTGATAGGAGTATTCACAGGAGTTTCTACTAACAGGCTGGACATAATTGACCCTGCGCTTATAAGGTCAAAGCGTCTTAAGACAATGAACATAACAGGGCATATGAAAGAAACTGATATTTACAAGATAATCGAGAAAAAAATCGGGAACCTTCCTAGGAAGAAAGATGTGAGCTTCCATGACATATACAGGTCAGCCAAGACGATATGCCACACTCCTGCGGACTACACCGCTTTCGTAGAAGAAATGGTCAACATGCAAAAAACAGAATACGAGGTTATACAACAGCTGAAGAACACCAGCAGGCAAGACACCGAATCCCTTGAGAAGATAGTCAAGCTCAACTACAAGACTTTGGTAGGCGTAATAGAGAACCTTAGCCTGCCCCACAGCGTGAAAACAGAAGCGAAGAAAAAACCTGAAGCAATAATGGAAAGCATAGCATTGTTATACGAGCAGGTTGACAAGATAAAAAACTTAGAGGATTACCCTATCACCAAAAACCATGTAGAGACCGTCAAAGTAGACATCGCAAGAAGCCCTACCAGGAAAGGAGTGCAGCAGCTTGACGAGTTCGTGCACGCCCAATTGTCAAAAGAGCCACAGGTAGGATTCGTCGTAGGCGTAGGCGTGATGGGAGAAACACTAGGGATACTGCTGCCTATAGGGACAAGCCTTACATACAAGACCAATAACGAAAAGATCAAGGTAACAGGGGCTGTCAAGCCTTCAGGAGGCATAGGGACTGCAGAGATAGAGATGGCAGTAGAGATGATGAAACAGTCCTCAGAAGAGGCGCTGATACTAGTCGAGAACTACCTGCAAGCGTTATGCCCTCAAGACAACATAGCCAAGATACTCGGAGACTTCTTGGAAAACACCACGATACACCACCAGTTACTAACTGCGCAATACATGGGTGGCGGACCAAGCGCAGGTTTCGCACTAACGATAAACACGCTATCAGCGATACTGAACATCCCGGTATGCAACGATTTCGGGATAACGGGCGCGCCATGGACTAAAGGCGTGACAAAAGGAGAAGTAGGGTCCTCAGTAATAATCGGCGGCCACGCTAAGAAGACTGAAAGGGTGCTGCAAGAGCTGCAAAGGATGTACATGCCTCAGAAGAACTATGAGGACATGGACTTAGACTTCCTGACAAGCTACTGGGAAGAAGGCAAAGACGTCCTAGGGGTCAAAGACTTCAGAAGCCTATTACCTGAGGTGTTGTCGATAGACGATAAACAGTCGGATTATACTAAAAATCTCGTTAAGAAAAGGGTAGACCACAAAAAAGACGTGTTCGTATACTACTCAAAAGACACCAAAGTCATAGAATCAAAGGAGCAGGAGATAAAAACATCCGAAGAAGTGCTCAGGAACATGGTCGAGAGAGAGATAATAAGAAGAGTGGGATGCATCAAAGACTACCTGGCTAACAAGGACAAGAACAATTACCTCAGCTTCGATGAGATATTCAAGCAAAAACCATGATGAACAGGTTCTTAAAAAAATCTTCTAAGACATTAGCATCTATCTGCCTAGCCGCAACTCTTTTTGCCGGAACAGGTTGCGCAAAGATTTTTCCTGAAAAATACAAGATGAGGCCAGACAAGCTGGCAGTACTAGTGATAGACATGCAGGATTACTGGCTGAGCGAAGTTGACGAAAAAGAAATAGAAAAAGAGCTGCCGTATCATTTGGAAGTTTTAGAATACTGTGCAAAAAATAACATCACTGTGTTCGTGATAGAGTACAAAACATGCGGGCAGACGACGCCTTACCTTGATAACAAGTTAAGGGATATGCACAAGAAAGAGTATATCAAAAAAAGTGCGAGAAGCGCATTTCAGAACACCGGCTTAGAAGCGAAACTTAAATCGCAGGGCATTGATACTTTGGTGCTTATGGGCGTGTACGCCTCCCACTGCGTAAAAGACACTGCTGAAAGCGCTTTAGACGCAGGATTTGATATAGCCACCTCTAAAGACTTGATATCCGACAATAGGCACGATGCTAAACGCAAAGAGAATGTTGAATGGTACAAGGAACATGGGTTATATTTCGATGATTATAAAAAACTTTTAAGCAGTATACAACCCGAGGGTTAAGTTTAAAAGCCGCTCATTCTATAGGCTACACCTATGAGAGAATTCATACTGCTAGCGTTAAAAGCAAAAACATCACCAGACATAAACCTAGATGACCTTGTCGGTGAAGGAAGACTTGACCTAGTATGCAGGGCTGTTTCTAGCGCGCTATTCTTGTCACATAAGATCCGAAGGGATGCTGTGATACACGTTGCGATGTCAGGACCTAAAATTCCACCTAAGCTATTAAGTTTTTATGGAGATACGTGGGCAGGCATAACTCCAGATGAGAAGGCTATCGCTGAGGCGATAAAAAGAGCGCTAACCGTGGGAGCAAATTTAGTGCTAGGAGAAGAGAAAGACGTTCAACCAGGAGTTAAAGTAGCTAAGAAAGCATTTGAGACTTTAGTTAAAGAAAAATCCCAGACGTCACAATTGATATACCTGCATCCTAAAGGAGAGGATATTAGGCACTTCAAGTTCGAACCAAATCCGGTATTTGTTTTAGGTGACTTTTTAGGTCTGCCCAAGAAGACCGAAAAACTTCTTGACCGTTTAGGCGCTAAAAAAATA
>VGLX01000094.1 GCA_016866645.1 Candidatus Woesearchaeota archaeon
AGCTTGGGTTATCAAAAATTGGTTTAGTGAATGTTAAACTGCATAGGAAGATTGAGGGTAAGATTAAGACTTTGATTGTTAATAAGGGTTCTACTGGGAAGTGGTTTGCTTGTTTTTCTGTTGTGAAAGGAATCGGCGTTAAGCAGAAATGTCTTGGTAAGCCTGTTGGTATTGATGTTGGTCTTGACAGTTTTTATGCTGACAGCGAGGGGAATAAGGTTGAGAATCCTCGATGGTTGAGGAAGTCTGAAGAAAGGTTAAAGTTTTTACAGAGGCAACATTCTAAAAAGATTAAAGGGAGCAAGAATAGGGGGGAAATCTAGGTTGGTGATTGCGAAGTTGCATGAGAAGGTTGTTAATCAACGAAATGACTTCTTACATAAAGAGTCTAGAAAGCTGGTTGATACTTATTCTTTGATTGCTGTTGAAAAGCTTTTTATCAAGAGTATGGTTAAGAATCGTTACTTGGCCAAGTCTGTTAGTGATGCTGGTTGGCGGAGGTTTCTGCAGTTTTTGTCTTACAAAGCGGAAGAGGCTGGTGGACGAATCGTGGAAGTCGATGCTAGAGGAACGTCACAGTATTGCATCTGTGGAAATTTGGTTGAGAAGTCGTTGGCAGTAAGAACTCATAAATGTGAAGAATGTGGTCGGATGATTGACAGGGATGTCATGTCAGCCATGATTATCAAAGCGTCAGCTTTGGAAAATACCGTAGGGGCCGCGGGAATCAACGCTTGCGGAGATGCTCCGTTGGGAACGTCGATGAAGCAAGAATGGACTGGCGACGCCCAAAACTTGGGATAGCCAGATGCCCCATCCGCTCAGCGGCGGGGAGGTTCACTTTTTGTATTTCTTGCCGAGCAGAGGTTTAAAAAGGAGGGCGTTTTATTAGTTTATATGCACAAAGTGAATCATAATAGCATATTGATTATAAAGCCTAAACCAAAAGATGCTGCAGTGATCAGCAGGATGATAAGGCAGACGCTTCGTAAAGTGAACTCTAGGGACAACACCCCTAAGGAGATAAGGGCTTGGTCAGAAGCTAATAGCAAGAAGGAGATTTTGAAAAAGATACTTGACGAGTCGAGAGACAGCGTGGTTGTTAAGGACAGGTCTAAGGTTTTAGGTTTCGGTTCTATGAAAGGCGATGAGATAACGTCTTTTTACATCGCGGATGGTTTCCATGGCCAAGGGTTTGGCAGTAGGCTGTTGTTTTTTATGGAAAGGTTGTCTAAGCAGAAGGGAGTTAAGAGGATTAGGCTTAATTCTTCTCTTACTGCTTACAAGTTCTATAGGAAGAAGGGCTATCGGAGGATAAGGAGAGTTTCTTATGTTTTTAACAGGACTAAGATACCTTGCGTTCTGATGAGCAAAAAACTATAACCGATTTTGATGCCACTTTATAGTGGTAACTATTCGAAAGGTTTATATACTAAAAAAGGCATAAAATAAGGATTAAAAGCAACAACACCATAAAGCTTTAAAACACGTATTTACAACGCTCTTCGGGGGAGATAATGAAAGATTACGATGCTATAATCATCGGGGCAGGCATAGCTGGTTCTTGCGTAGCGTACAACTTGATAAGAGACGGATACAAAGGAAAAGTATTAGTCATAGACAGAGACGTGCCTGCAGGAGAGAAAAGCTCAACCGCCCTGAGCGCAGGAGGATTCAGGAACCTCTGGACAACAGAACCCAACATGAAGCTCAGCACGTTCTCAATAAAAGAATACGAGAAGCTGCAGAAAGAAGAGAAGATGAACATAGGCTTCGACAAAGCAGGATACTTATTCCTCAAGAACAAGAAGCAATGGAAAGAAGCGAAAAAAATAGCCAAGACACAGAAAAAAAACGGGGTAAACCTTGACATACTAACACTTAAAGAAGTTTCAAAACTCATACCCGACCTTAACCTCAAAAAAGTAGACAAAGAAATAAAAGAATTCTTCGGAATCGAAGACCTCGCAGGAGGAATAATAGGCCACGACTGCGGATTCATAGACGGATACTTACTCTCAACAAGCATACTCGGAAAAGCCAAACAAGAAGGAATAAGCCTAAAAGTCAACGCAGAAGTGACAGAGATAATCAAAAAAGACAACACAATAGAAGGGATAAAGACCAAACAAGGCGAAACCATCCTCTCACCGGTAATAATCAACGCAGCAGGGCCATACGCGGCAAAGATAGGCGCAATGATAGGAGTAGAGATACCAGTAGTCCCGATAAACAGGCAGCTTTTCGTAGCCACAAGCCCTTACAAAGGGACAAAATTCCCGATGATAGTCTTAGATAACGGAGCATACATGAGAAGCGAGCTAGAAGACCTCTTATTCGGCAGGGCAAACAAGGACGAGCCAGTAGCCAAAGAAGTGAACGGACAATTCCTGATGCACTCTGACAAGAACTACTTCATGGAACATATATACCCTTACTTCCTAGCCAGGCTTCCAGCACTAGAAAAAGGCATGAGCCTAAAATCCAAATGGGGCGGGCTTTACGAAGTCAACACCGAAGACCACAACGCGATAATCGGCCAGCACCCAGACATCAAAGGCTTCTACATGTGCTGCGGGTTCTCAGGCCACGGAATCATGGAAGGCTTCGCAGCAGGAAAATGCATCTCAGACCTGATAATCAAAGGAGACTACGTAACGCTGCCCGAAGTGAAACAGCTGAGATACGAAAGGTTCAAAGAAGGGCAATTGATAAAAGAACTAGAAGTCATCTAATATTTCTTAACCGCAAGCTTAGCCCTCAGCAGGTTATGCATCCTTTTCAAAAACTCCTGCTTACTATCAGCTTTCATGACATCAGCCCTGCCTTCGACGATAAGGTTAAGGCCGAAAGGGCTCGGGATCCGAGTCTCAGCCTCGCTGACTTTTATCTTCCCTTCTTCTACAAGCTCTAAGACTTTCACAGCATTATCTATATCCATCAAGTCTTCCAGAACTTCCCTTCTCGCTTCTTTTAGTATTGAGAAATTTTCGCTTATGCTTCTAACAGCGTTTAATAATAACATCGAACTGACTTGCTGCCTGCCAACCCTTTTCTTATGGCCCTTATACTCTCGGAGTATCATCAAAGCCCTAGTCGCACAATGCCTGAACCTCCGCTTCAAAACCTCACTGCGCTCTATCGCTAAGCTCATGAGCTGCCTGAGCTCTTTAGACTTTAAAAGCTTGAACGCAGCCAAAGGCTGAATCGTCTTGTCGCAGCTTACGTAAAACCCGTTGTCAGTTATCCCTACCTGCACGTCACGGTGCTGGCTCCTGGAGATAGCGAAAGCCACAGCCCTTGATAAGACGTCATTAACCCTTCTACCATATAAGGTGTGGAAGACGGTGACCCTCTTCTCAGCGTCATCAGTATAGTTCTCTATTATTATCTTGCCTTCATGAGGTATGCCTATGTAGTCATGCTGGTCCTTGCAGTAGTTATACACCGCTTCCGCGGTCTGTCCGTCGACGTAAAGGTGCTCGTTGATGAACTCTAAAACTTCTTTTTCGCTTCTCTTGTTCTCGAACTTCTGGCTTATGAGCTTCCTGAACCTCTGTATCCCCATCGCCAGGTCAAAGCTTAACGGCAACATGTCAGAATACCAAGCCGGAATGGTCGGAGGCCTGCTAGGGCTCGCCCTTACTTGGGCCACCATGCCCCTGCTGAACAAGAACTCGTAAACCTGCCCGCCTAACACGAAGATGTCTCCGCGCTTAAGCCTTTCTAAGAACCCTTCATCAATCTGGCCTATCGTAACGTCACCGACCTTGACTTTCACGAAAGTCTCGTCAGGAATAGTGCCTATGTTAGTCATGTACAATACCCTGGCAAGCTTGCCTTTCCTGCCTATCATGCCTGTAGTTTCGTCGTACCATATCTTCGCGTAGACATGCCTATCCTCTAAACTGGTGAACATTCCTGCTAAGTACTCTATGACCTCGATGAACTCCTGCTTCTTCAAATCCTTGTAGCAATAGCTCCCTTTAACTGTCTCGTATATAGTGTCGATGTGCATCTGCTCAGAGACAGCTATGCCGAATATCTGCTGCGCCAGAACGTCCAAACAGTTAGTGGGTATGTGGATGTTGTCAATCTTCTTCTCTAAGGCATGCTTTAGTATCAAGGAGCATTCTATCAAGTCATCCCTGTCCATAACGACGAGTCTCCCTTTAGTCGTGTCATGGAGCCTGTGGCCTGACCTTCCTGTCCTTTGCAAAGCCCTCGCTACTGATTTCGGGCTGCTAAGTAGTACAACCAAGTCGATATAACCTATATCTATGCCCAGCTCTAGGCTTGTCGAGCTGACAACTACCTTAAGATTGCCTTCCCTCATCCTCTGCTCCAGCTCAAGCCTAAGCTCTTTTGACAATGAGCCGTGATGGGCTCCGATATTCTCAGTGTAATTCTTCGGAAACTTATCTTTCAGGTAATGAACTACGCGCTCAGTTGCGCTTCTAGTATTCGTGAATATTAACGTTGTCTTGTGCTTCTGTATAATCTCATCTAACAGTTCGTACATCTTGTGGTGCAGCTGCGCATGGGTTATGTTTATCAGGTCATTAACCGGTGACAAGACTTTCAGGTCGAGCTTCTTGATGAACTGCACGTCGACTATCTTGCAGGGCATTTCCTTGCCTTTCTCGCATCCGACCAAGAACCTAGCTACTTCGTCTAATGGGTGTATCGTGGCAGAAAGCCCTATCCTGGTGATGTAAGGGCAGAGCCTGCTAAGCCGCTCTAATGACAAGGACAGATGCACGCCTCTCTTGTTCTCTGCTAGTGCGTGTATCTCATCCACTATGCACCAGTCGACGTCTGATAAGTGCTGAGTGAACCTTGAAGAGCTCAACAGTATAGCCAGGCTTTCAGGAGTCGTTATCAATATATGCGGCGGTCTCTTGAGCATCTTAGACTTCTCAGCCTGAGTAGTATCACCAGTCCTTACGCTGATTCTTATCCCAAAATCTTTCCCTGCTAACTCTTCCATCTCTTTCAATGGCGTGACTAAGTTGAAGCTGATGTCATTAGATAACGCTTTCAAAGGGCTGATGTACACGCAGTACACTTTGTCTTTCAAGACTCCTTTCTCAGAAGAGTCTATGAGCTCGTTAAGTATCGACAGGAATCCTGTCAGTGTCTTGGTGGCGCCTGTAGGCGCAGAGACTAAAACGTTGTTCCTCTTATGAATCTCCATCACGCCAAAAAGCTGAGGCAGCGAGAACTCTTTGAACTTCGAAAAGAACCACTTCTTGACAATAGGATGTAAGAGCTCTTTCAAATCTTCTTCCTTATCCGGAGTGACCTTGTTAGTTACCATAGGGTTTTATCCAAAACAGTCATCACTGTTTAAAAACTTATGGCTTCGAGAAAAAAAAGGCTTCAGCGCTTTTTCTTTTTTCTTTTTGCAGGCCTTCTAACCTTCTGTAAGCTCATGCCATGCTGCTGCAGCACTTTCTTTGATAGCTCAACCACTTTCTTCTTCTTGCCGCTCGCCCATGCTGAAAGGATCTCTTCAATGAGCCGCATCTCTTTCCTCTCACCAGTCGACACGTGACGCGCCTTAGGCATGAATGTGTACTTGCACCTTGGGCAGGTTATCCTCTTGCTCATCATTATCTTTTAAGAACTCCTTAAGTTTTAAACCTTTCTAGTAGTGCTTAACAAACTAGTACACAGTCCACTTGAAAACTTTAAATGAAAATATTCTATTAAATTTTTAAAGGCTCTCCATAGCACCATGCAAAGGGTTTTGCCTTTTCATTATATTTTTCAATAAATTTTAGAATTTTGATTTCTAAATCTTTGGCATCTTTAAAATTTCCTCTTTGAAGCAGTTGCCTTTTCAATATTGAAAACCACAACTCTATTTGATTGAGCCAAGA
>VGLX01000095.1 GCA_016866645.1 Candidatus Woesearchaeota archaeon
GGCAGATAAGAAAATACTTGTCTTGGACGAGGCGACATCTTCACTTGACTCGCAGACCGAGTATGAGATAAAGAAAGACCTTGAAGAGCTGATGAAGGGAAGGACTTCGATAATAATAGCGCATAGGCTGTCAACTATTATGAAGGCAGACAAAGTGGTCGTGATAAAGAAGGGCAAGATAGTCCAGCAAGGGACACATAAGAGCCTGATAAGGCAGTCAGGAGAGTACAAGCACCTGTGGAACCTGCAGAAAGGCGGTTATATAAGATAGCATGAGGCATTTCACAAAAACCTGTTTATACTCTCCTTGACAATTTCCAAGTCTCAACAACATATGCCCTACCAAGCCCTGAAGTTCCTCTTCATAGGCTAATAGCCTTAACCTATCAAAACGCCAAGGACCACATCCCCCGCAGGCACTGGAATTACAACACTGATACAATAATCTTGATAATAATTAATATATGAATTAAAACGCTTAGTAAAGTATATGATTTTAGAGAAGATAGGATATGATCCTTTCCTGAAAAAAGAAGTGAAAAAGATAAGGCATGAAACTCTTCCTGAAGTGAAGCTCTTCAGCAGCTCAGACGTCTCCATCGGAAATCCCTGTTCGAATGTTGCGGTAGCATTCATTTATACATGGAAGGAAGATAGGCCGCCAGCGGAGATAAGGGAAGCCTTCCAGAAGGCCTCGAATTATGCTGCATTGACAGGCTACTGGAGGACGACCAACGGCGCTAAGTACGCCTTTAACAACATATTAGCCAATCCTAACATCAACAAGCTGATAGTCCTAGTTTTCGGCGCAGAAGACAATGGCCACATGCTGGTGGACGCCTTGACCAAGTTCTGGGCATGGGGCGTGACAAAAGAAGGGCTCATACGCGGCGCAAAGGCGGCTAATCCCCGGTTCGAAGGCGTACCTGACAAGGCCTTGAGGAGGATAAGGGAGCAAGCCGACTTAGTGGTATTAAAAAAAATAAAAGACCTTAGTAAGGCTGATAGGCTTGTAAAAGCGTCCATACAAGAGCCTGAAAACGCTGCAAGCATAGACGACCTGGGCGCAGAATTCTATTCCAAAACCGTGAAAAACGGTAAGCTTTACGATGATGGCTGCAGGTTCAACGCCCCTTTAAGCACCAACAGCAAAGCAAGAAGGGTCACAGCTTACCAGATGAGGGAAAGCCCGAAAGGTGTCGGCGGGTCATTGCGTTCTGAAAGCCTTAAAGACGCATTCGAAGATGCAGTATCCTTCATCTCAGAGCACGGGTCTGAAGTGCTGGACCAGCGGGGCATACTCACCAAGGAGTGCAGGTCATTGACGATAGTCATGTCGGACCCTTTAAAAGAATTGCCTGAAGGCTTCTCGAAGGATTACCTGGAAAGGTATGCTGAAGATTTCATGAAAGGGGTAAGCTCGGAAGGTTTCTCTTATACTTACCACAGCAGAATCTTTGAAAAATGGGGTGACCAGCTTGGCAAAGCCCTACGCTCTCTGAGAAACGACCCTAATACCCGGAGGGCCATTATATCCTTATGGGACCCTTCCTCTGACATTTCAGACTCAAGCCCGCCTTGCCTTAATTTCATATGGGCTGCGGTCAGGGAAGGAAGTCTGGAGATTCATGCCTTATACAGGAGCCACCACATAGCGACCGTGACCCGAGGGGGTGAAATCCTGGCAGGAGACGGGGCGTTTGTGCCCAACATATATGCCTTAGCAGCCTTGCAAAGCAAGATGTGCGAAGACTTAAGCCTGAAGAGGGGAAGCTTAGCCGTCACAGATTTCAGCTCCCACCTTTACATCAGCCTAAAATAGCTCTTAGGGTACCAGAATCTTTATATACGACCTTAACACAATATATAGTATGCCCTACAGCATGATAACACAACAGGTTGTGATTCTAAGGTGAGATGCCCGTACTGCAAATCAACAGAAACCAAGGTAGTGGACAAGAGAGAGACACAAGACCAGAAGTCTACCAGGCGAAGGAGAGAGTGCCTGAAATGCAAGAAACGCTTCACCACTTACGAGAGGATAGAGCAATCAGACCTGATAGTGATAAAGAAAGATAACAGGAGAGAGCCGTTCAGCAGGGAAAAATTAAAGTCTGGAATAGTCAAGGCCTGCCAGAAAAGGCCGGTAAGCTACGAGAGCATAGAAAACGTTTTAAACGAGATAGAGTCACAGCTTAGAAAAAAAAACAAGGCAGAGGTCACGAGCAAAGAGATTGGGGAACTGGTGATGAAGAAGCTGAAAAAGCTTGACAAGGTCGCATACATAAGATTCGCCTCGGTATACCGAGAATTCCAAGACATACGATCATTCGAAAAAGAGCTGAAATCACTCAAGTAAAAAAAGAGGTGTTTAGGTGAATGAAAAAAGAGGGGGGAACATACGGAATCATTTCTAGAGTAAGGAAAAGAGACGGAAGGATAGTCCTGTTCGACCAGGAAAGGATAACCAACGCCATATTCAAGGCAGCGCAGGCAGTAGGCGGAACAGACAGGGAACTAGCCAAAAAGCTGTCCAACCAAGTCGTCAAAATCCTCCGAGAAAGGTTCGGCTCAGACATCATCCCCACAGTAGAACAGATACAGGATGTAGTAGAAAAAGCCCTTATAGAAAACGGCCACGTCAGAACCTCAAAAGCCTTCATACTCTACAGAGAACAGAGAAGAAAGCTCAGGGAGATGGCAGTCCTGACAGAGCCGATAGGCATAGTCGAAGGCTACATCAGGCAGAGCGACTGGAAAGTCAACGAGAACTCAAACATGACCTACTCATTGCAAGGCCTGAACAACCACATATCCAACGCGATAATCTCAAAATACTGGCTAGAAAAGCTCTACACCCCAAGGATAAGGCAGGCTTACGAAAACGGGGACATACACGTGCACGACCTAGGAACGCTAGGCTGCTACTGCGTAGGCTGGGACCTGAAAGACTTGCTACTGTCCGGATTCAAAGGAGTAGCCGGAAAGATAGAGTCAAGGCCTCCAAAGCATTTCAGGACCGCGCTAGGCCAAGCGGTGAACTTCTTTTATACACTTCAAGGTGAATCTGCGGGCGCAGTTGCATTCTCAAACTTTGACACCTTACTGGCTCCGTTCATAGCATACGACAAGCTAACATCCGCTGAGATAAAGCAGGCTGTACAAGAGTTTATGTTCAACATGAATGTACCAACAAGGACAGGATTTCAAACCCCTTTTAGTAATATTACATTAGACCTTAAAGTTCCGGACTTCATGAGAGAAGAGCACGTAATAATCGGCGGCAAGCTGATGGACAAGAAGTACAAGCATTTTCAAAGAGAGATGGACCTTTTCAACGAAATACTGGCAGAAGTCATAATAGAAGGTGACGCTTCCGGAAGGGTGTTCACTTTCCCTATACCCACTTATAACATAACCAAAGACTTCGACTGGGACAACAGCGCCTACGACGGGATATGGGAGATGACCGCAAAGTACGGCGTGCCTTACTTCTCAAACTTCATCAACTCCGACATGAAACCAGATGATGTTAGAAGTATGTGTTGCAGGCTACGCTTAAATAAACAAGAATTAATGAAGCGTGGCGGCGGACTTTTCGGATCAAATCCGCTAACAGGTAGCACCGGGGTCGTAACGATAAACATGGCACGGATAGGCTACCTTGCGAAGACAGAAGAAGAATTCTTTGAGAGGCTAACATACCTTATGGACATATCAAAAGAAAGCTTAGAGATAAAGAGGAAAGCGTTAGAAGACTTCACAGACCAAAACCTTTACCCATACTCCAAATTCTACCTTAGGCATATAAAAACTTCGACAGGGCTTTACTGGAAGAACCATTTCTCAACGATAGGATTGTTGGGGATGAACGAAGCTTTGCTTAACTTCATGCAAAAAGACATAGCGTCAGAAGAAGGGAGAAATTTTGCGATAAAAGTTTTAGAGTTCATGCGTGACAGGTTATCGTTCTACCAGAAAGAGACAGGCAATATCTATAATTTAGAAGCTACGCCTGGCGAAGGTACTACTTACAGGTTTGCTAAGAAAGACAAAGAGATGTATCCTGAAATAATCGCGGCCAACGAAAAGGCATACCAGGAAAGGAAAGCTGCTCCGTTCTACACCAACTCGACACAGTTACCAGTAGGCTACACTGATGATATCTTCGAGGCTTTGATGCTGCAAGACGAGCTACAGTCAAAATACACTGGGGGCACTACGATGCACTGCTTCCTAGGGGAGAGGATAAGCTCGACAGAAGCGACAAAATCCCTTGTTAAGAAGATAGCAAATAATTTTAGAATCCCTTACTTCACGCTGACACCTACGTTCAGCATATGCCCTAAGCACGGCTACTTATCAGGAGAGCACGAGTACTGCCCTAAATGCGATGAGGAGATAGGATACAAAGAGGTGAGATGATGGAAAGGACTAAATGCGAAGTGTACAGCAGGATTGTAGGCTATTTAAGGCCGGTCCAGCAGTGGAACTTCGGCAAGAAAGAAGAGTTCAAGGATAGGAAAGTTTTCAACGAGGAGAAATCATTAAACAGCAAAGCTACAGGCAAGACGGTCCAGGAAAAGCTACAGTAACAAATACATATTAGAACGAAGTTAATTATTTAAACTGGAAGACCGCAAGAAGTCAGAGAGCATGGACATCTACGGCTTTCAGAAAAACTCATTGGTGGACTTTCCGCATATCGTATGCTCTGTTATATTCTTAGGCAGCTGCAATTTCAGATGCCCCTACTGCTACAACCCTGAGCTCGTAGTGCGCAACGACACGCCGAAGATACCTGAAGAGGAAGTGTTCAAGTTCCTAGAAAGCAGGAAAGGGTTCATAGACGGTGTCACGATAACAGGCGGAGAGCCTACGATGCACCAAGACCTTCCAGAGTTCATAAAAAAGGTAAGGGCTCTTGACCTGAAGGTTAAACTTGACACTAACGGCAGCAAGCCAGACGTCCTAAAATACCTTATAGAAAACAAGCTGGTTGATTTCATATCAATGGACATTAAGAACACATTTGAGAAGTACGAAGAGACTGTCAACATGAAAATAGACACTAAGCTTCTGAAAGAGTCCATAAGCCTGATAATCAAGTCAGGAATTGACCATGAGTTCAGGACAACAGTCGTCCCGAGGCTCCACAAGAAAGAGGATATCGTCAAGATAGCCAAAGAGTACCTGAAAGGCGCCAAGGTTTACGTCCTGCAACAATTCGTCCATTCCGACAAGATGATAAACGAAACTTTCAAAACAGAAAAAGCCTATACTCTGAGCGATCTGGAAGCCATCAAGGATGAATGCGTAGATTACGTACGCACTGAAATCCGAAATCTTTAAAAGACTCGTTCTCGTAAAAGAATAAGTGAAACAATATGCCTGCTAAAAAAACTAAAAAAACTGCTAAGAAAAAAACAGCCAAGAAGACAGCAAAGAAAGTAGTAGCCCAAAAGGTAAGCAAGAACATGACCTTATCAGAAGTCGTATCAAAATACCCTGCAACAATAGACGTGTTCCTAAGCCATGGCATGGGATGCTTCGGATGCGGCGTAGCCCAGTTCGAAACCATCGCCCAAGGCGCACAAGCCCACGGGATCAACCTGAAAAGGCTGTTAGAGGATCTTAACAAAGCAGTTAGCAAGAAATAGAAAAGCTTATTTAATGGAAACGTTCTGAATATAAGAATGATTAAAAAGTGGTGGGTATGCTAACAGAAGTAAGGATTCTAGGGAGAGGTGGACAAGGAGCAGTAACGTCTTCACAACTGATAGCAGTAGCAGCTTTCTACGAAGGCCTGCAAAGCCAAGCTTTCCCGATGTTCGGGGTTGAGAGGACTGGAAGCCCTGTAAAGGCTTTCG
>VGLX01000096.1 GCA_016866645.1 Candidatus Woesearchaeota archaeon
AAAATCAAGCCTGCTCCGCAGCAACCTAACATCCACGAACTAGCCTCTAAGAAGGGGGTTGTTGGGCTAGCAGTTGACCTCATAAGCTACGATCCGAAATTCAAGGACGTCTTCTCATACGTTTTCGGAAACACGCTGATAGTAGAAGACGTAGAGACTGCCAGGAAGATAGGGATAGGCAACGCCAGGATGGTGACTCTCGAAGGGGATGTCTTAGAAACCACCGGAGCGATGATAGGCGGGTTTAGGACCAAAAGAGCAGGAAACTTTAAAGAGAAAAGCCTAAGCGACACGATATCAAAGCTTAACAAAGAAGAAGCAAACCTGAAAAAGCAGGAAGAAGAGCTCCACAACCTGAAACTAGAAAACGATAACGATGTATGGATGCTGAAAAGCAAGAAAGTAACACTTGAAGGCGAAATAACCACTCTAGAACGGAGCATAGGCATAGCCAGCAACCTCTCGGAGATTGAGAAAAACAAAGACCAGATGGCAGAGCAGCTCAGAAGCATCGAAAGCCAGATAAAACAGTCACAGTCAAAGGCTGACTCCCACAATGCTGATATGCAGAAGCTCAAAGAGCAGAGGAGCCAGATAAGGGAGAAGCTGAAACAGCCTGAGATAGCTGCAGGATTCGAATCTATAGATCAAAAGAAGCAGAGCATAAGCATGGGCTTGATAGAATCAAGAAGTGAGATAAAACGGCTTAATGAAATGATAGAATCACACCATAAAGTAGAAATGAAAAAGCTTCAAGAGATAATAGGGGTTCATGAGAAGGAACAGAAAAGCTTTGAGGAAGAGATAAATACGCTTACGGGAGGCCTTAAGTCAAAAGGTTCTGACCTTAAATCGAAACAGTCTGATGAGCAGAAGTTCTTCAAAGAGCTACAAGCGATGTACGACAAGAAAGCCAAGCTGACAGAAGTCATACGGAAGCATGAGACGCAATTGGCTAGGGAAGAGGAGATTGTAAATTCTTTAAATTACAAGATTAACCAGTCCACCCTGGACAACGCGAAGCTAAGCGGAGACATGGCAGGGCTTAACGAGCAGTTCAAAGAGTTCGCTGACGCTAAGATAAGGCGTGGCATAGAGTTATCACAGCTCGAATACGAGATGAAGCAGTTTGACAGGATGATGAAAGACATGGGCAACGTCAACCTCAGGGCATTAGAGGTTTACGATGAAGTAAGCAAGAAGCACCAAGAAGTGCTCGAGAAGAAAGAGAAGCTCAAAATCGAGAAGGAAGACGTCCTTAACATGATGCATGAGATAGACGGCAAGAAGCAGTACAGCTTCATGAAAACCTTCAAGGTCTTGCAGCAGAACTTCCAGCAGTGCTACTCGCAATTAACGGCTAAAGGTGAAGCTTTCTTGGAAATCGAGAACAAAGAGAACGTATTCGAAGGCGGAGTAGATATAAAAGTCAGGCTTATAGGGAATAGGTACTTGGATATCAAGTCATTATCCGGCGGGGAAAAGACCTTGGCTGCTTTAGCGTTCATATTCGCTATCCAAGAGTTCAACCCGGCAAGCTTCTACCTATTAGACGAGGTTGATGCTGCTCTGGACAAGAGGAATTCTGAGCTGCTGTCAAATCTTATCAAGAAGTATTCTGACAAAGCCCAGTATATAGTCATATCTCACAATGATCACGTCATAACAGAAGCTGACCTGCTGTATGGCGTATCGATGCAGGACGGAGTCTCTAAAGTCGTGACCTTAAAAGTTTAGATAGATTCAATGCCTACTTCTCTTACGAGGCATTGCTCTTCTTTGTTTAACCATTCTATGACTTTATCATTGGTGAACTCGGACTCGAAAACTTTTTCCAGTATCTTTTTCTTATTCTCAGGGCTTCTTTTTTTGAAGTATTCGATAAACTTGTCACTGTTTTCCTTGTAAAATACCATAGCAACTTCTTCAGGAGCCCTGTTCTTGTACTCGCCATCAATGGTTTGCCAGTTGTCGCAGAACAAGCAGCCATCTTCTAAGTTCTTGTACATCGGGCTGCCGCTGTTTAACAAGTTTGAGTTTGCCCAGTTCTTGCACTTATACAAACTGCCTAATCTTGAGCTGCGTACGCCTGTGAGCTTGGACTTATTAGGGTTATAGTTTCTGCAAGAGTCCGGGATCGCGCTTTCTAGTTCTCCATTCAGGTTTTTTGACATTTTTGCTTTTCACTCAGATAATATTAAGCCCTACTTCCCTTACAAGGTCGGACCAGTGACTATCTAAATATTTGATGACTTCTTCGTTACTAAAGTCACAACTTAGAATACCTTCTAATATCTTCTTCTTATCATCTTGATTCCGTCTTTTCTGGAAGAACCGGATGAATTTCTCAGAATCAGTCTTATACAAGTTAACATAGTATTTCACCATCTTCTCAGGGGCTGACTTGTACCCATGGTCTTCGCCGTCACGGTTTACCCAATTACAACAGAACAAGCTACAACAGAACAAGCCGCCATATTCCATGCCTTCATGGCTCTCGAAGTTGTTGCACTCGTAAACTTTTCTATCAGCATACTCAATGTCTCTAGGCTTTGACTTTATAGGCTCGTAATTCTTGCAGATGTCAGGTATTAAAGTGCCACCAGGATATGGGTTGGACGTATAATCTCGTGTTAGTTTCTTATCATCTTTTTTGGGATAACTTTTAGGGCGGCCTATCGTGGGATAAGCGTCAAACTTTCGCGGACCAATCGGACCCCCTACCGGACCAATCTTACAATCAACAGGCATTATCCCTACTCGAGGCTTGCAGCTAATCTTTATCCCGTAAGGGTTACAATCAGGATTCTTGGATGTTTTTTCGTACATTACTCACACCTAAGTTTTTAAGAAAAAAAATAAAAAAAATTGGTTGTTGTTTTTAGTAATAAGCTTGGCCTTCGTTACTAGGTATTTCTTCTTCGCCTTTATCCTTGTTCATCTTGTTGAATGCTATGATGAGCCCAAGGATTACTAGCAAGACTATCAGTACGCCGAATCCTATCACTAACGCGTTTTTCAGGCTTGCAAAGTTGGTCTGACCAGTCGTGTTCGTAGTGGTTGTTGCTGCTGGTTCTGTGCCTGCGACGTCTGCTGTCAAGGTCTTCTCAGCTACTATAGCGTTTCCTGACTTGACTTTTGCGGTAAAGCTGTGCTGTCCCGCTTCTGCGCCTGCTTTAGGCTTGACGTATACGAACATCTCGCCTGTGCTGTCAGGTCCTAATGTTACCATAGCTGGTTCGACTCTTGTTGTCGCCCATAGGTCTGTTCCTGCTACTTCTAGCGAGAACACTGATGCTTCGTCGCCTAGGTTAGCTACCATTATCTTGAATGGCACTTCTGTCCCTGCTTTTGCTTCTTTGCTTGAGCCGTCAACACTTACTAGCGCTGGTGTCACAGTTTCTACTACTGGCGCGGCTGCTGCGACTACGTGGACTACTTCTGTCTTCTTTAGGGTTTTATAACCTCTGTTGTATGATACTGTCATTTCTAGTGTGTAGTCTCCGGTTTTCGCATCGCTTGGTATCACTAGTTTCATTTCTGGAGTTTCTCCTGATTTTTCAGGTTCTCCATCGTCATCGTCTTCTTCAGTTGGCACTAGTTCTTCGATGTATTCTCTGGCTGATACGCCTAAGTCTGGTATGCTCACTGTGACTTTTATGTCTTCTTCTTTCTTGTCGCCCATGTTCTCAAGTCTTATCTTAGTGAACAACGCGTTTCCAGCTGTTACAGTACTTGGCCTTAAGACTATGTCCTGTATGTCTAGTCTGTGCCTGGTCTCTTCTACCAGTAGATTGTATTCGTGTTCGAATGACCCTTGTTTGTTTGATAGATCTACATGCAATATGTAGTCTTCTGAAGAGTCCATGTCATCTGGTAGTTGTAGTTTCAGCGTTTTTGTTGTGATTGAGCCTGCTTTGTAGTCGAATATTTCTGTTGCAACTTCGACATCATAATGCTCATATCCGCCGATCCACACTTTTACTCTTGTGTTATCAAGCTTTGTGTCGTACTTAAAGCTCGTTTTCACTGTTAGTTCTTCGCCTCTTTCAACGTAGAGCGGGTCTCCGCCTTCGGTAAGCTCTTCGTCGTTTACTTCTACCTTGAACTGGTTCTCTGTTACGGCAAGTGCTGCACTGCTGACTACTAACAATCCTATTATGAGTAATAGGGCTGTCGTAATCCGTCTTATTGCTTTCATGGTATATACCCTCCTAAGTTTGTTTTTGAACATTTTGTCACTATCCGGGAGTCGTGAACGCTTTTTAAACCTTTCGGTAGTCGTCTTTTCATCCGGATCGTAACCTCATGATTATTAATAATACTACTAAAATCGATAATAAAAATAATAATCCTAAACTTATTCCTTTAAGGCCCTGCATGTAAAAGTTAGGCTGCTTTTGGTGTGAAGCTACTGCGCTTCCAGTCGTCTCTTCTACGCTGCTAGTCTCTAAAGATACGCTACTCTTCGGAGCTGCTGTTTCTCCGCTGACCACTTCAATATCCCTGTATGCTACATCTTTATAGCCTTCTGCGTTTTTGACTTCGACTTTCATCTCGTGCTTGCCCAGCTTAGCCGTCTCTGGTATCAAGACGTATATGCTGTCAACCTTGCTGAAAGTCTCGTAAACGCCTAAGTCTTCTATGCTTATTGTGGTCTTAACATCTCTGTCATCCCCCATGAGGTCCATCGTTAGGTGCAAGTAGTCTCCTGCCTTCACTTTTCCGTCGTAGGTTATGCTTATTATGCTTATAGTCAGTTCAGTGTTAGGGTCTCCGTCGTCATCTTCAGGGTCTATGATTGTGACTTTGAACGTGTCGGTGTCTGTCAGGCCTTCAGGGTCCTTTACTTGTACTGTTACGTATGAGCTTCCTGTCTTTCCCGCTTTTACTTTGCAGTTTATGTACCTGTCAGAGTTGATAGAGCAGGTAACAACATCAGTGTTAGTCTGCTTGGTTATGCTGAATTCTAGCTCTGCGTCTGAGCTCTCATCATCTTCTGCGTAGTCCCATAAGTCTATAATCTTAGAGTTGCTTCCTGAGTTCTCTTCTAGTTCCTGGTCTGGTATGCCGCTAAGCTCAGGAGCCGAGTTTTGTATTACGCATTGTGTGATCGTGAAAACTGCCGTGTCTGAAGCTGTTAGCCCTTGAGAGTCTGTTGCTGTGAACGTTAATGTCTCGCTTCCTGTGAAAGCTGAAGGATAAGTTATCGTCACGACATGTGTTGCAGGGTCTATCGTTACTGTTAATTGGGTGTTCCCGGTTACTGTCCATGTTATCTCTGAGTCCAGATTATCCACATCACTTACTATGTCATCTAGGTCGAATGTTGCGAAAACGTGACAAGAGTCTATGCTTGCATCTGCCACTCCCGCACCGCTTATCACGGGTGCGTCGTTAACCGGCGTAACTGTAACTCTGAAAGTGTCGGTGTCTGTCAGGCCTTCAGGGTCAGCCACTTGGACTGTCACGTCTGAATAGCCGTTCTGGTTCGTCTGTGTGGTGCAGTCTATGAACCTGTTAGGGTCTATTACGCAGTTAACAACTGCTGCGTTGCTTTGGGATATTATCGTGAAAGTTAGACCTGAATCCGGAGTTTCAGCGTCGCTAGCGTAGCTCCATAAGTCTATAACGCTGTCATGCAAGCCTGAATCCTCGATGAACACTAGATCAGGTATGCCTTCTATGGCAGGTGGTGCGTTAGGCATTACGCATTGTGTGACTGTGAAAACTGCTTGGTCAGTATCGCTTAGGCCTTCTGAGTCTGTCACTTTGAACGTTAATGTCTCGCTTCCTGTGAAAGCTGAAGGATAAGTTATGGTCAC
>VGLX01000097.1 GCA_016866645.1 Candidatus Woesearchaeota archaeon
CTTTTCTGTGGTTTTACAACTGTCATATAGTCCTTGCGATTTTCACCATGGCTGGCTGGGAAATACAGCCCATCAGTCTTAAAGGAAAGTGAAGAGAAATCTTATATACAACTATTCTCCTATAATGACTATGGGACTTATCAGATCAGTTCTCAGAAAGGCTTCCCCTAAAAGGTTCAAAGGAGTTGTGAAAGAGTCTAAGAGCTGGCATTTCGTCTGCAAAACCTGCGGCTACAAAAAGTCAGTATATGATTCCGGAGGGATAAGATATAAGGCAAAGCCGAACAAGGTAGCTTTAGGAAGATGCCCCGTCTGCAAAAAATTCAGATGGTTTAAGATAATCAAAAAAAATAAGAAACAAATTTTTTAGTGCTTATGTTCGCAGTGCTCACAGCTGTGCTCGCAGCATGTGTGGTACACAAGCCTAGGGTCGTAGGTTTCTATGAACTTTTCCACTTCTTCTGTTGCTGTGAAGCTTTGGCTCAGCTTAGGCTTGGTTCCTTTCTTGACGTCTATCGCGTATTTCTTTATTGCTTCTTTAGCGTTTTTAGTGTTGTACTGCCATACGAACTTGAAAGGCTTGCCTAGTGTCAGGTTTATCAGGTCGTGCACTATTAATAGTTGTCCGTCTGTTTTCGGCCCTGCGCCTATCCCTATGATAGGTATCTCTGCAAGGTCTGTAATCCTTTTACCGACTTTCCAAGGAGTGCACTCCACTAAGACTGCGAATGCCCCGTTCGCCTGCAGGTACAAGGCGTCGTCTATGAGCTCTTTGGCTCCGACTATGGTTTTTCCTTGCACTACGTTCTCATCTACTAGCTTGTTAGCCGTTTGGGGAGTGAATCCTATGTGTCCCATTACTGGTATCCCTTCATCGAATATCGCTTTGACGACTTCGCCTACCCCTTTCCTTGTCCCGCCTTCCAGCTTGATAGCGTCAGCTCCTGCTTTGATGAACCTTTTGGCATTGTAGACTCCGTCTTTCGGGTTGTCGTAAGTGTTTATCGGCATATCCCCCACGAGCAATGGCTGGTAAGTCACGTGTCCGCCTTTTACCGCGTTGTCTATTCCGTTCTTAACGTAGCCTGTTATTCGTTCCATCTCGTCCATGGTGACTTTGGTTGTTGTGCCGTAGCCGAACATCGTGTTCCCTGCAGAGTCTCCGACGAGTATCCAGTCTATCCTGTCCATAGGTGTTTTTCCTGCTGAAGCGTGTATCCCTGCTATGCTCGAGTCGTAGCCTGTCAGTCCTGCTGTCTTTATGCCTTGCTTTTTCATCTGTAGAAATGTATTAACAGTGATTTTTTCCACATCTGCCATTTTCATTTACCTCCGATTAATCTTCGATGGGTAAGTCTTATTATGAGGTTTTTATACCTTTTGGTTTTACGATAATTTTTCACGAAAAGGTTTATAATATGACTTTAACATTAAATAGGTAAACTAAAAGGGGATTATAATGAAGTTTGATGCTAAGTCTAAAGATTTCCAAGGCTTGACTGAATCAGAGGCTAAAGAGAGTCTTAAAAAGTGGGGGTATAATGAGTTGCCGTCTTCCAAGCCTCAAAGCGGGTTGAGCATAGCCTTAGGCGTAGTGAAAGAGCCGATGTTCATCCTGCTGATCATCTGCAGCGCAGTATACATGATTATAGGAAGCATAAAAGAAGGCCTGATACTTTTCGGATCCGTATTCTTCATCATGGGGATAGAGTTCTACCAAGAGAGGAAGACTGAACGGGCCTTAGAAGCCCTGAAGGACTTAGCAAGCCCAAGAGCTTTAGTAATAAGAGAGGGTGTTGAAAAAAGGATACCTGGCAGGGAAGTAGTAATCGGAGACCTGATAGTTTTGCAGGAAGGCGACAGGGTCCCGGCTGACGCGACTGTCCTGTACTGCGTGAACCTAACCGCTGATGAGTCATTGCTGACCGGAGAGTCAGTGCCTGTCAGGAAGTCAGAATTCACAGGAAAAGAAAAGCCAAGCCAGCCAGGAGGAGACGACCTGCCTTACGTTTATTCAGGCAGCATGATAGTGCAAGGCCACGGAGTAGCAAGAGTTAACGCCATAAGTACCAATACCGAAATCGGCAAGATAGGCAAAGCGTTAGAAAGCATAGAAAAAGAAGACACGAGGCTGAAAAAAGAGACAGGCGTTCTAGTGAAGACACTCACTATAATCGGGCTCTCACTAAGCGCAGTGATAGTAACGTCTTATTACATCACTAGAGGCGACTTTCTGAATGGCTTACTGTCAGGCATAACCATCGCCATGTCTCTGATGCCGGAAGAGTTCCCGGTAGTATTGACAGTGTTCATGGCATTAGGCGCTTGGAGGATGTCAAAGAAGAACGTCCTTACAAGGAAGCCTTCAGCTATAGAGACTTTAGGCTCAGCCACTGTCTTATGCACGGACAAGACAGGAACCTTGACGCAGAACAAGATGACCGTTACCAAGATGCATAACGGAAAAGGGTTCTTAGAAGTGGGCAAGACTAATACTCTCCCAGAGGGGTTCCATGAAATAGTCGAATATGGGATATTATCGAGCAACGTGAACCCTTTCGACCCGATGGAGAAGGCTATCAAGAAGTTAGGCGATGTTTATCTTGAGAATACAGAGCATATCCATAAGGACTGGGAGATGGAGAAAGAGTATCCTCTCTCGAAAGAGATGCTCGCCATGTCAAGGGTCTTCTCGTATAAGAAAGGTAAGCAATACGTCGTGGCTGCTAAAGGCGCACCAGAAGCAGTATTCGACCTCTGCCATCTTAACAGGACCCAAAAAACCCGCTTATCTTTGAATGTGGAAGAGATGGCCTCAGAATGCCTGAGGGTTTTAGGCGTCGCTAAATCTGTTTTTAGAAAAGGCAAGCTCCCTAAGGGACAGCACGAGTTCAAGTTCGAATTCGTAGGCCTTATCGGATTATCCGACCCTATCCGAGAGAATGTCAAGCAGGCAATAGGGGAATGCCATAACGCAGGCATAAAGGTGATAATGATAACAGGGGATTATCCGGTGACTGCGAAGAACATAGCCAAACAAATCGGGCTTAAGAATCCTGATAAAGTGATAACTGGCCAGGAACTGCAGGAGATGAGCGAAGAAGAGTTAAAGTTGAAGATTAGAAACGTGAACGTTTTCGCAAGAGTTGTTCCTGAGCAGAAGCTGAAAATCGTCAATGCCTTGAAGAAGAACGGTGAAATCGTGGCGATGACAGGCGACGGAGTTAACGATGCCCCTGCCTTGAAGTCAGCGCATATAGGGATTGCTATGGGGGAGAAAGGGACTGACGTGGCTAGAGAAGCGTCATCACTAGTATTGATGGATGATAATTTCTTATCCATAGTCGGAGCAGTCAAGATGGGCCGAAGGATATTCGATAACATGCAGAAAGCTCTTGATTACATACTAGCGATCCACATACCGATAGCCGGGCTGTCATTGATACCTGTTCTTTGGAACAAGCTGCCGATAATATTCTGGCCCGTGCACGTATTATTCCTAGAGCTTATAATCGATCCAGCATGCTCAATAATCTTTGAGTCAGAAAAAGAAGAGAAGAACGTGATGAACCGACCACCAAGAAAGATTAACGAGCCATTCTTCGGATTCAACAAAATGATCATAGGATGCTTACAAGGGATAAGCATGCTGATAATACTCCTTGCAGTATACTTTTTAGGGATTCGGCTAGTGCAAGACCCAGGAGAGGTCAGGGCTCTTACATTCACAACACTGATCATAGCTAACATATCAGTGATAATGACCAACAGGTCTTGGACGAGGAACATTTTTGAGATAATAATGACACCGAACAAGTCGGTCAAGTGGGTAATAGGTGGAGCAGTATTATTAATTCTGATGGTGTTATACGTGCCGTTCCTAACGAGTTTATTCCAGTTCGAAAGGCTTCACTTCACGGACTTAGTGTTATGCGCTTCTGCAGGGATAGCGACTATAATATGGTTTGAGATGTTCAAGGTGTTCTATCTTAAGAAGAGAATCCAAATCTAAACCTTAAAATGGATTATGATGCGCCACTGAACTTATTCAGCCTTATTCCGTATTTGGATATCTCAAAATTATAAGTCTGGTGAGGATGGTCAGTCCCTCTCATTTTTAGGATCTCTATCTCTCTTATTCGTTTTGATTCTTTCTTGTTATGGTAGAGCAGGATTACGCTGTCTGCTTCGAAGCTTAATGTCGAGTTGACAGGCGAGTGGTGCACTATCTCCTGTTCTGTCAGCAAGGTCGTGCAGCCCCATCTGCTCACGAGCCTGAAAAGCTCTAACGCCGCCTGCTTCTTAGGAAGCTCGTCCCTGTATAACAGTGAGAATGGTGTCACCGAGTCTATCACAAGGCGTTTCGCGGATGTTTGCGTGATCAGCGAGTCTATCATCCCGCCGCCTTCATTTAACATTTTCTTAACCGCATCCGGTTGGTATCTGATGAATATGAATTTTCCTTCGTCTTCGTATTTTTGCAGGTCCCAGCCCAGGCTCAGCATATGGGCGTAAAACTTTTCCTTGTCTTCTTCGAATGTTATGTATACTCCTGTCTCTCCTGCTTTGCAGCCTTCTATGAGGAATTGTATCGAGAATATTGTCTTTCCTGCGCCTGGCCCTCCGATTAGGAGGTTTATGCTTTTGTCCATCAGGCCTTTTCCGCATAGCTTGTCGAATGAAGGTATGCCTGTTGTTATTCTTATAGGAATCTTAGGTTTTTTGCTGGGTTTGATGTGTTTTGTTGGCATGAAATCGTTTCTCCCCATAAAATGCTTATCGAATAACCACTTGACGACGGTTACAATTTATAAACCTTTGTTTTTGTCTTACGGATTTATCTTAGCCTTGGCTAACCGCTTTAGATCCCCCTTTATCAATATCGCTAACCTGCTACTCAAACTCATACCTGAACTTTCCAATGTCTGCTTGTATTCTTTTTGAAGTTCTGAAGGCAGAGTCACGGTCACCTTTGTGAAGCTTTGTTTCCTCTCCATTATGTATTAATATGTATTATTAAATATTAATAGGTATCAATATGTATATAAATCTTTGGTTTAACATGCCTCAGCGACCAAGCTATAGCAGCAAGAACAAAAAAACTTATATACCCATGGGCTATTACCCTACGAAAAATATGGGCAAAAAGATGGCACTCGAGAGTTTTATCAAAGGACTACCAAAAGCGGAACTTCACTTACACATAGAAGGGACGTTCGAGCCGGAGATGGCATTCAAAATCGCGAGAAGGAACAACGTGAAGATGAAATACCGCACAGTCAAAGAAGTTAAGGACGCCTACAAGTTCAACAACCTGCAAGACTTCCTGAACATCTACTACAAAGGAGCAGGGGTATTATTCACAGAACAGGACTTCTACGACATGACCTGGGCTTACCTAAAAAAAGCAGGCTCACAAAACGTCATACACACTGAAATATTCTTCGACCCCCAGACGCACACAAACCGGGGAGTGAAATTCAAAACCGTAATCGACGGAATATACAAAGCAACAAAAGATGCAGGAATACAGCTCGGAATGTCAACCAGGCTGATCACGTGCTTCCTAAGGGACTTAAGCGCGGAATCAGCGATGAGGACACTAGAGCAAGCACTGCCCTACAAAGAGCGGATAATCGCAGTAGGGTTAGACTCAGCAGAAGTAGGCAACCCGCCATCAAAGTTCAAAGAAGTCTTCAAAAGGGCAAGAAAAGAAGGGTTCCTGACAGTAGCCCATGCAGGTGAAGAAGGGCCTGCAGAATACGTCTGGGAA
>VGLX01000098.1 GCA_016866645.1 Candidatus Woesearchaeota archaeon
AGCATCATAAGATAAGGCATTCATAGACGATATGAAAAGCAACTTCCTGTTCTTGCTGGGCCCTGGATCAACATTCGGCAAGCCAGGATGGTTCAGGATATCCTATTCTGTGAACCCGTCCGTTATAAGCTTGGGATGCAAGAAGCTGGAAGAAGTAGCCAAGAAGTACATGGGCAAAGAGTGCTGCAAGGATTGCAAGTGCTAAACCCAGAAAATATTTAAACTTCACGACAAACCCTTATCTTCATGGTTAGATCCTTCAACCGTGAAGAGTTTGATACATTCTTAATAGACGAAGGTGTTGTAGAATTAAGGGAAGACAAGGTTAAGCTTAGTTCTGGACGAAAATCTAATCTTTATATAAACATTCGAAAGCTTACAGACGATGTAACCCGATTTGATAAGCTGAAAGATTATGCTAAAGACTTCATCAATGACAAGAATCTCAAACCTGATTATTTTTTAGGAGTGCCTGAAGGGATGACCAAGCTAGGACTGATAATGACCTATACCCAAGCCCAGAAAGACCTGATGTTCAGCTACGAATCTTACGTTTCAGAAGGATTATCAAAAGACTATCCGTTGCCCATGGCTAGGAGCAAGGCTAAGCAGCATGGCAGCGGCAAAGGCCAGAAGTTCTTAGGGAGCGTCAAAGGCAAAGCAGTAGTCCTAGAAGACGTCTTGACCACCGGCGATTCTGTGATAAGCCTAGTGGAAGATTTAGCAAGCAAAGAAACAGAGATACTAGCTGTCATAGGAGTTGTTGACAGGCTTGAGTTAAGGGAAGACGGCCTGAGCGTTAAAGAAAAGCTTCAAGAATTAGGTGTTAAGTACTATGCTATGACAAGCGTCAAGACCTTGCTGCCTTTAGCATATGAAATATTGAAACCTTCAAAGAAAGTAGCCAAGAAGATAAACAGCTATTACAAGAAGTACGGCTGTGAATATTTTAAGATAATTATATAAACCTCTGAGTAATCCTTCTTCCAGAAGATGATACACGGCGTAGAAGTCAAAGAGCTGATGTCCATACCTGACGAGAGAGGCAGGCTTATGGAAGTCATGAGGTGCGATGAGAAGTTCTTCAACAAGTTCGGCCAGGTATACATAACAACAGCTTATCCTGGAGTGGTCAAGGGCTGGCATTACCACAAGCAGCAAGAGGATAACATGACCGTGATAAAGGGCATGATGAAAATCGTACTTTATGACGGAAGGAAGAATTCTCCTACGTTCGGCCAGGTGAACGAGTTCTTCTTAGGCGTGCATTCGCCTTATCTTGTGAAGATACCTGCTTTGGTTTTGCATGGTTTCAAATGCATCTCAGAAGAAGAGTCTATAGTCATCAACGTGACTTCAGAGCCTTACAACAGGAAAAGTCCTGACGAGTTCAGAGTCCATCCACATAAAAATCAGATACCTTACGATTGGAACAGAAAAGACGGATGATCTAATGATTCTTGGTAAAAAAGAGGTTAAGAGCGTATTCGCTACTGTTTCTGGTATAGGCACGACTACTGCTGACATTGCTAAGCTGTGGGCTGAGAGGATACCTCAGCTGGGGATAATCACCACTAAGAGCATTGGCAAAGAGCCTAAGGAGGGCAATGCTGAGCCGATAATCTGCCAGGTGAGCAAGAGGAGTTTCAGGAATGCTGTCGGGCTTTCCAATCCTGGCTGTGAGGCTTTCGCAGAAGAGCTGAGGAAGATTTATCCTCTTCCGGGCGGAAAGTTCTTGCTAACATCGATATTCGGCAAGGACGCTGAAGAGTTAAGATACGTGGCTATGAAGCTAGCGCCTTACAGCGACGGGTTAGAGCTTAACTTCAGCTGCCCTCACGCAGAGCAGGGCTACGGTGCAAGCATCGGAAGCAGCGAAGAGCTGACGTATGAGCTGACAAAAGCTGTGAAAGAATCTGTTAAGATGCCAGTTGTTGTCAAGCTGGCTCCTAATGTCAAAGACATCGCCAAGATTGCTAAGGCTGCTGAGCGCGCAGGAGCTGACGCGATATCAGCGATAAACACTTCAGAGCCTAAAGAGTTCTTAGACGCTTACACAAAAAAACCTATACTCACAAACACCATAGGCGGACTTAGCGGTGAAGAGATAAGAAAGGCAGGGCTTAAGTGCGTGAAAGAAATCAGCCAAGCAGTATCCATACCGATAATCGGCATCGGTGGAGTGTTCAGCGCTAAAGACGTCCAAGAATATTTAGACGCTGGAGCTTCTATAATAGGCATAGGCTCAGCCTTGGCAGGCATGAGCACAGAAAAAGTCATGAGATACTTTGAGATGTTAGAATCAGACTTGGAAAACAAGACGAATAACGCTTCAAAACTAGTAGCCAATGATAACATCATGTGTTACCAGCCTTTCAAGATAAAAAAGATAGAAACCTTAGACTCAGACTTGAAAATATTCTACTTCGACAAAAGCATAGCTGCTAAGCCTGGACAGTTCGTCTTCACTTGGATACCTGGGCATCATGAGAAGCCTTTCTCGATAGCAGATGATGCTCCGTTGACATTAGTTGTGAGGAAAGTAGGACACCATACATCAAAGCTGTTCCAATTAAGAGAAGGTGACACTTTGATGATCAGGGGCCCTTATGGGAACTCTTCAAGCTTCAAGAAAAGCGATAGGGTTATACTTGTAGGCGGAGGAACAGGTGCTGCACCGCTAAGGTTCCTAGCCAAGCAGCTGAAAAACCCTATAATCTTCCTCGGATGCAGGAAAAATAAGCATCTGTTGTTCAAGAAAGAGTTCGAAAGCTTCGGAAAGCTGATAGCCACAAGCGAAGACAGCAACCAGGGCTGTTACAAGTTAGTTACTGAAGCTCTGGAAGATTATCTGAGCAAAGAGAACGTGGAAAACGTTTATTTCTTCAACTGCGGTCCGGAATCCATGATGAAAGCAGCTTTCGAGATAGAAAAAGAGTACACCTCGCTTGATAAGATATTCTGCTGCGTGGAAAGGTACTGCGCATGCGGAGTTGGTCTTTGCGGAAAATGCGCGATAGACGGCTTAAGGCTTTGCGTCGACGGACCAGTATTTGAAGGCATGAGGCTGGAGATATCACAGGATTTCGGGAATTTCAGAAGGGAGAAAAACGGCAAGAGAACAAGTTTCAGTACATCAGTATGTTGAAAGAGTCGAACTCTCCGGTGTGTTTCTCCTCTTTCACTCTCACGTTGGTGACAGTCGCCCCTTCAGGGCCTTTCTTGCAGAACTCTATCATCATGATTATAGACTCGTCGTCTCCTTCGAAAACAGCCTCGACTTTGTCGTCTGGCAGGTTCTTGACCCAGCCTTTAATTCCCAACTCATGTGCTTTCATCCTAGTGTAAGCCCTGAAGAAAACTCCTTGAACGTTCCCTGAAACCCATACGTGGACCCTTCTCATATTTCTTCTGCCAGGTATATCTCGTTTTTGTTCTCTAGTATTTTGACGTTTACCTTATCGTTCATATTACGCTTGCAATTATTTATGCTTATCGCTCGGTTCTTGGATACTCCTATCATCTGGCCTTTTACCCATCCTGGGGCTTTCACCTCGACAGTTATCTTTTCTCCTTTTTCGAATATTTGCGGCAGCCTCTTTCGCTTCTCTATTCTCATGTCTTCTACAGTGAGTTTCAGCCGAGTATTATATTTTTTCTCCCATTGCTCTATCTGCTTGTAGAACTTCCACCAGTTGATATGCTTCGCTGGCTTGTGCTGCCTTCCGTACTTGTATATCTCGTATTTTTGTATTCCTAACTTTGCGTTTAGTTTTTGTGCTAGTTGAATTATGTCTTCGATGTCTGAGTCGTTCACGCCAGGCATGAACACAGGGGCGAGTAAGAGCTGTATCTTGCTTTTTGAGATTATCTCAGCCATTTCTAATATGTGTTGGACGTCATAATCTTGTGTTCCTGAGAAGAGCTTAGCCTTTTCATTGTTCAAAGAGTTTATTGACAGGTTTATCTGGCCCATGCCCAATTTCTCTAGCTTATCGATGTTGTTTTTTGAAAGCAACGTGCCATTGGTCTGCATAGATATTTTTGAAACGTTTTCTAGTTTTACAGTCTCTTCTACTAGCTGCAGGAAATTAGGATAGGTTAGTATTTCTCCTACTGAGTCAAAATTCGCTTCTACCCCTGGACCTTTGTATTCCACGATTTCTTTCACCCATTGCATCAGGTAGTTAATCTCTACTTCGTAGGATACGGGATGGGTTGTCGAATACGCGCCAGAGTCTACTGAGCAGAACGTACAGTTGAGGTTACAAAACGATGTAGGCCTTATCTGCAATAGATTTGTACCCCTATCAATACATCCTATAAAAACTAATCCTACTAGCGGTATCCCGCTTTCTTTAGTAATACGAATTATTTGATTCATTTTCTTGGAAGATTTTCTTTGTTTATGTTAAGTTTAGGAAAATATTGTCGCATTTTAGTTTTAATCCAAAAGTCTGGAACACCTGTTCGGTTATAATCTTTTCGGATTTTATTAACTTTTTTGATATCATGTTTAGATAGTTTTTTAGACACAGTTTTATTCCAGACCCCATAATACTTGCGTGCTTTTCTATGAGCCCAAGATCCAGATAAAACAAAAGGTTGCAATGTCTGTATAATTCTTTTATTTTGGGTACTCCATAACCAGTTCAGAGAAATAGAACAATTTTTCGCTTTATATATGCTTACAGGCTTAGGTATAAAAGTATATAAGGGCAATTTCAAAAATTTGTAAAGAGTAGAAATTTCATCATCAAGCAGATTACACCTTCTTTTGCTTAAAACAGTTTGTAAATCGAGCGGTAATTTTGAAAAAGAAAAGTGACCATATTTCAATTTATTTTTATAATCTATCGAGATATCACTCGTTACATCTACAGTCCTGCCAAGCCCCATAAAATAGTCAGTGTATAGATTTTTGTGTTTTTTATGAAGAATTAGGTGAAACGCCCCTTCTTCTGCAAAAGTGATCTCCATATGTTTCTTAAACATGGCATAGCTATTTCTTTCAAGGTAATGTAATCTCGGATTATCCTTGGATGTTTTTTTAAAGCCTACCACTGTAAAGTGTATCAGCCAAGCAATTAGCTTACTAGCCTGAATGTAAATATCTTTTTTAGTTGGTTGGGGATAGAACGTCCTTCCGGTAATCTTTTTAACACAGTTTTGAAAATTTTTTAAGAGTACAGGGTCATAATTATGATAAATAGCCCCATCGTCCCTCAAATGCCCTTCATTAATTATATGTGTTCTTAACTGAAGAACTGTTTTGTCAATTTTTATTGGAAATTTTATTTTAAATATTCCTTTGATTTCTAAATCTTCATAAGGGATTCTCGATAAACAACATATCTTTCTAACACTTTCAACGCTTGGATTGTTTATCCCAGCCCTATAAATTCTTATTAGTTTTTCGTTATAACCTAGTTGCAAAGAAAGTTGTCTATCTGATTTTATATTTAAATTCTGTTTTATCTCTTCTAAAAAAGTTCTAAACTTGAATAGTTTTATATTTAACGTGAAGTTATTAGGAAGATGATACCAATGGAAGAACAAATCCTCATTTTTGATATTCCTATTTTGTTTTTTAATGATTTTTTTCCAATCTTTGTCTATTATATTATGATAATATCTGCTTTGTTTTATTTTGCTAAGTATTGAAAGAGTTTCTTCGTCTAATTTAGAATCTATATACTTAGTTGATTTTTTACCTTTGCTGCTTAGGACAAATCCTAAATTGTATTTCTTTTCTACCAGTCCGTTTA
>VGLX01000099.1 GCA_016866645.1 Candidatus Woesearchaeota archaeon
AATAAGACAACACTCAAAAAAATTATACCCCTTTGAATCACAGACCTTCTTTGAAAATAAGAACAAACAGTTACAGAGGGAAATGGTCATCTACTGTGAGGAATAGAAACATTATTAAACAAGTTGTGTTATTTATCTCGTCGGATGAAAGTTGTTATAGTTGGCTCAGGTCCGGCAGGGCTTTTCGCGGCCTACAAGCTTGTAGGACATGCAGACGTAACAGTAGTGGACAAAGGCGGTGACGTTGACAGCAGGGCATGCCCAAGCCCAGGGGAATGCAAAGCTGCCTGTAAGCCGTGCAACATACTTTGCGGCGTAGGCGGGGCAGGGCTTTTTTCCGACGGCAAGATAATATTCTCAACCAAGATAGGCAACAATCTCAATCCTGTGGTAAATGAAGCGAAGAACATGGCCTTGGTCAAGGAAGTCGTTGACATTTTTAGCAAGTACGATGTTAATGTCGAAAAACTTTCACAGGAATCCGAGCGTGAGATAGAGCATCTGAAAAAAAAAGCAAGGATTGTCGGAGGGGATTTCTTATATGCTCCCCAGGCGCATATCGGGACTGACAAGCTCTTGGACCTGATAAGCTGTTTTAAAAAAGACTTGGAATCAAAAGGGGTGAAGTTCTTGAACAAGACAGAAGTCCTGAAAGTCGAAGACAAAGAGATTGTCACTAACAAAGAATCACTCCAGTATGACAAGCTTATACTTGCGCCAGGAAGGGTAGGCGCGGGATGGCTGGAGCAGGTGATGAACGATTTAAAACTTGAATATTCCTACAACCCTATTGACATAGGTGTAAGGGTCGAAGTGCCTAAAGAGATAACAGACAGCACAACGAAAGTTGTACGCGACATGAAATTCTACTTAAGGTCAGACACCTATAATGACTTGGTAAGGACTTTCTGCACCTGTCCGGGCGGAAAAGTCACTAGGGAGACCCATGAGGGCTTTAACCTCGTCAACGGCCATTCAGACAGCGATGACAGCAGCCCTAACACCAACTTTGCATTCTTGGTGACAATGCCTTTGACAGCCCCTTTAAGCAACACCAACTATTATGGTCACAAGGTGGCAGACCTCGCTTACGTTACAGGCGTTAAGAAGCCTATACTGCAGAGGCTTGGCGACCTGAGAAGCGGCCACAGGAGCCATTTTGAAAAGAAGCATGAGTTCCTGATAAATCCTACATTGAATGATGTTGTCTATGGCGACATAGGATTAGTCTTGCCTCATAGGGTAACGCTTGACATCATAGAAGGCCTGGAGAAGCTTGACAGGATAATACCTGGGGTTGCTAACGATGAAACGCTGCTATACGCCCCGGAGATAAAATTCCATGGATTGAAAGTCATAACAGACGAGTACTTGGCTACGAGCAGGAAAAACATTTACGTGGCTGGCGACGGCGCTGGTCTGAGCAGGGGCATAGGCGGTGCTGCCTGCTGCGGATTATTAGCTGCTGAAGGTATTCTTAAAGAGGCCTATAAGTCAAAGCGTTAGATTTCTTTGTACATCACAACGCCTTCGCTGCCGTCTTGATAATGGTAACACATTGTTGTTAGTTCAGTGTATCCCGAGCTTTTGAACATCTTATAAGAATTTCCGCATTTGCCTCCGAAGCATGTCACGTAAGAATGCTTATGGCCTATTTTCTTATGTTCTTCAATAACTCGTTTCACTAGCTCTTTACCAACACCTTTAGCCCTTTGTTCCGGCATCACAGCTATCATGCTTATAGTGAAGCTTTTCTTCTCATATTTCAAACCTTTAGACTTCATAGCGTTCTTGTAAATCCCTTTTTCGATGCTTACATCACCGTAAGTACAAAAACCTACGAAAGAATTATCATCATAGGCTATCAGCAAGTCATGCTTAAGTTCCTCTTTTACAATGCATAAATCCCTAGTAGCATCTCTCAGTTCTGAATAGCATCCCGGGCTTTTGAAAGAGTCGAAGATAAGACCTATTAAAGTATTCAAATCTTGCAGATTATCTGGTTCCTTGCTTGTCCTTATAGCCATGTGACTATTCCTTCAGCCCTTTTTTATAACACAGAATTCTTAAAGCCCTAAAAAATTTCTTAAGCTGTCTAATTCTGATTTCTTCTTATCGTAGAGGCCTTGCTTAAGCTTTAATCCATGGTGCTGAATATCCCATTCCATAGTTGTTACTTCTTTCTTCAAGTTTTCAAACCTTTCTTGTGCTTCTTCTTTTGAAAGCTTTATCTCTATTTCATCTACCATAATTATGGCCTCCTCGACACTACAAGATGACATCTCTATACTTAAATATTTCGCTTTTTACCGTGATATTGGTAACCATTTGTCACCACCTTTCTCTTGATAAAAACCGCTTAGTCTTGTGTAATTTCTTGTGATTATCACTATTGGATAGAAACATTATTAAACACCCATCAGCCAGTATTTCAAATTATGAACCGAATAATCCAAGCGGTTATATTCATCACAGTTTTCCTCAGTATATACTTAGGGATGCACTTTTACGCATTCATAAGGATGGGTGGCCTTTTGGATGTAAAGAGGGGACTGACTTTTTACTTAGTGATGCTTGGGTTTGCATCCTCATTTGTCTTAATCAGCTTTTTAGAACGGGCTTTTCAAAACTTTTTTACAAGAACGCTTTACACAGCAGCCTCTATCTGGATGGCTGCGCTTTTCTGGCTGTGCTGCTCTTTGCTGATTTACGAAGTCGTGAGGCTTTTAGTAAAAGCATCCCCGAGGACTGCAGGCTTTGCCATACTTGGATTAGTCACGGCGATGATAATACTCTCTGCTATAAACGCCCTGTTCCTCGTCACTAAGGAGGTCGATATACCCATGGAAGGCTTGAAAAAAGAGATTCGAGTCGTCCAGCTGTCAGACCTGCACTTAGGCACTCTGCACGGCAAGGAATACTTGCAAAGAGCAGTTGACCGGGCTAATGATTTAAAGCCAGATGTCGTGTTCATAACAGGAGACCTGGCTGATGGCACAGGCTTGCTGAACGAAGAGACTTTCAAACCGCTTAACGATCTAAAAGCTGATGCTTTTTATGTGATAGGGAATCACGACATATATGCCGGACTGGAAAAAGTTCTACCTATGATAAGCAGAACCAAGGTGAAAGTGTTAAGAAATGAACTCGTCGAATATAAAGGACTGCAAGTTGTAGGTGTGGATAATCCGCAGAGAGAGTTCACAAATAAGAATAATGTTCTTGAAACGTTAAAGATTGACAAGACCAAGCCTTCAGTATTACTGTATCACCTGCCTCATGGTTTGGAAGAGGCTAACAAGGCAGGCATAAAGCTCCAGCTATCTGGACACACTCATAACGGGCAGATATTCCCGTTCAACTTCTTCTCAAGAATGGCAAATCGTTGGATGAAAGGGCTTTACAATTACAAGGGGACTTACTTATACGTCTCGCAAGGCACAGGCACTTGGGGGCCGCCGTTAAGGTTGGGCTCGAATAATGAGGTAACATTGATAAGGCTTAAGCCTTCTTAAGTGCCGAACACTTTAAAAAAAGATGGTGAGTAAGAGGTTATGGCATGTTTGACAAACTGAAGAAAGCAGTCGAAGAGTTAGAGCATAGCGAGAAGTTCAAAGAGTTCAAAAAAGAGAACCCAGAAGCTTACTTAGCATCATGCGTGATAATCCTAACAGGGAACAATTTCAGCGAATGGCAAGTTGATTATTACTTGCCTAAGAAGCATAAGCTAGCTACGTTCATAATCCGTGAGCAGGCAGACCTTAAAGGCGAAGACGAGATATTCCAGAAGGAAAAAACTGAGATAAAAGATCTGAGATTGAAAGACGTTAAGGTTGACCTTGACAAGGCCATGAAAATTCTCGAAAAGCTGAGAAAGAAAAAATATTCTGGAGAGTTCACAAACAAGACGATAGTGATACTTCAGGTCTTAGAAGGCAAGATTGTTTGGAACATGACTCTTATAACCTCGACTCTGAAAGTTATTAACGTTAAGATAAACGCTAAGACCGGCAGGATAATTTCTGAAAAGCTGGAGAACCTGCTTAGCTTCAGGGCTTCTTAAGCGAGAGTTATTTGTATTTCTCGTAATTTTTTGACTTGAAAATATTTATCATGTTACACGCCCAGTCTAGAGCGTCTTTTTTGTTTGTGAATATTCCTGCTGCGTATTCTTCGTTTTCGTCAAAGTCTACTCTGAACTTGCAAGAAACTTCTTTGTCTATCTTCGGGCTTCCAGGAACGTCATCATAGGTTACGTCTGAAATTACTGAGCCTGTTGTTTCATTGCTCCTGTACATCCCATCCCCCACTTTTTTCCATTTGTTCTTCACTTTTATCCATCCGTCTCCATTCTTGTCGTATTCTGTAGGGTTTTTCCCTGTCGCGCAGCTTATATGATTCGCGTAGTACATGAAATGATAGTCAACGTCTCCATCATAAACTGATCTGACAGGCCGTTTTTGTATGGTCTTAACTTCGATACTGTATCGTTTCATTTCTTCATTTGTCCCCAAGGATAACGCAAACCCGTCTTTTTCGAAGCGTTGGAACTTGCTTTCGGGTAAAGAAGTGTTAGAAATTCCGAATAGCAGCCCTAGACCTAACAATGCAGAGACTGTCCTTTTAACAAGTTTCATATTTTTTGCACCTTAAGTTATTATCAGGTCTGTTTCTGTCTCTAAGTCTGATGCTTTCGCCACGTCTAGGCCGATGTTTAAGTACCAGTTTATGTTGAAATACTTCTTGCTCATAGTGGGTATGATGTCGTTAGGCACTTGGATCTTGAATGTTTGCTCGAAATAGTTCAGGTCTGAGTATGTCACTGGGACTTTTTCGCTTGTTTCCATGACTGTCGAATCTTCTGTGTACCCTCCTGCCTCTGCGTGCTCATTAGCATATAAACTCAGGAGTATGTTCCTTATGGATTTGCCTGAGTTGTTATTGACTATCAGCTTTCCTTCTATCGTTTCTCCTCGCTTATATGCTGTCTTGTTGAGCTGCACGCTCATCTTTATGTCAGGTGACAATGCTTGCGGCATGATTTTTCCTCCTGATTTCTCTTCAAGAGTGGTGGATTGCGTTGTTGTCTCTTTAGCGTCTGCTGGTATCACTCTGATGTTGTCTTCTGCCTTCAGGTCGAACCTCCAGGGCCTGTCAGCTTTCGCGTATATCTCATAACTCACTTCTGCGTTGCTTCCGTCATATGTTGGTGCCGCGTCGTTTGGCAGCTGGAATGAGAACTTGAAACAGTGCTGCCCTACTGGTAGTATCGTGTTTTTGCCTTTGGCGTAAGGGTCTAGCTGGAAAGTCTTGTCGAACTGGCCTAACAGGCTTTGTGACTCGTCTATTATTTCCACATGCTCGGTATGCGTCACTGTGCGCTTGTTCTTGCCCGAACCATGAGTTCTTGTGATATGGGTGTATTCTTCTCCATAAACTTCAATTACTATGTCTCTCACTTTAGTTTCTTTATCGATAGACAATAATATGTTCCCTTCTACTTTGTCTCCAGGCTTGTATGACTCCTGGCTTAGCACTAGTTCTAGTTTGCTCATTTTAAAAACCTCCATGAATAAAGAACGTGGTTTCGTCATTGCTTATAAGCCTTTCCAAAGCATAGGGTGTGGGACAGAATTGTGTTATCTTAGCCAGTAGAGGTTGTGCCATACCGACGTGAGCATGTTGGCTGTGTCTATTCTGTCGGGTCTTTTTTGTCCCAGTTTCCATCCTGTT
>VGLX01000100.1 GCA_016866645.1 Candidatus Woesearchaeota archaeon
AACTTTATACATGCCGTTAAATTGGGGTTCGTTCTCGTCTTCGTAGTTTATTATTGACCCTTTTGGTGGGATTTGCGGATGTGCTTTTAAATCCTCTTTCCAAAGCTCTGTTGAAGGCATCAACTTTTTTTCTAAACCAATTTTTTTGCACTTTAATATTATTGAGCCCATTTTTACCTCTTGTACATCTTGTCGAACAGTTCTTTGTAGTAGTCTAAGACGTTAGCCCGTTTTATCTTCAGCGTAGGCGTCAGAAGGTCTGGCAGCGTGACCTCTTTGCCGTTGACTTTTGTTGTGCATTGCTGCGAGAAGTCTGAAGGCAGTAATGTAAATCTTGTCAGGCTAGCGTAGTCTTCCAGGCCAAGGCCTTTGTTTATCCTGTTTACCTCTTTGCTTATCAATTCTTTCACTTTCTTGTTGGCTGCGAAGCTTATCCTCTCTTCGTAAGGCATAGGATGTTCCGGTGACAAGTCTTGCATGCTCTTGAAGTATTTTTCCAGCTCTTCATCTTTTAGCTGCTCATCTAGCGTCATCGTAGCTTTCAAGTATTCATAGTTGGGTATTACCAAGCCGGTTATGTACGGTTCTGCTTGGCCGTGTACCATCACCTGGCTTATCAGCGTGGATGCTTTCAAAGGCTCTTCTAATTCTTCTGCTAGTCCGATGTTTTGCCCAGTGTTCAGCCGTATGTCGTTCTTCATCCTGCCCATTATGTACAAGTAACCTTCGTTATCGAGCTTGCCTTTGTCTCCTGTCAAGAAGTAAGTCTTGCCCTTATGCACTGTGAAGACTTTCTTGGTCTTCTCGTCGTCTTTCCAGTATCCTTTGAAAACCATCGGTCCAGCTACTGCTATTTCTCCGTCGATTATCTGAACGTCTGCCGCTGGTACTGGCTTTCCGATGCTCCCTTTCTTGTGGTACTGCGGAGTGTTGGCTGATATTACCGGAGCAGTCTCAGTCAAGCCATATCCGTTGTATAAGGCTATGCCGATCTTCCTTGAGAACAAGTCCTCAATCTCTGATGATAATGGCCCTCCGCCTGTTATGCAGAACTCTAGGTTGCCGCCTGTTTTCTCCCTCACTTTCTGGAAGACTAAGTGGTCTAGTTTCTTGTTCATGAACGCTAAGATAAACCCTGGCTTCTTGCCCGATTCTAAAGCTTTCAGGTATTTCTCTTTCGTTTCCATCGCAGTGTTGAACATCTTCTTCTTGAACTTAGACGCTTCTAGTCCCATCTTTATCTTATCAAGGACTTTTTCATAAAGCCTTGGCACTGCTAGCATGATTGTTGGCTTGAAAAGCACTAGGTCTGTTGCGACTGTGTTCGTGTTCTCAGCGAATCCTATCTCAGCCCCGATGTACAGAAGGGATAATGCTCCTGTGTGCTCGAAAGCGTGGCTGTAGGGTATTATCGACAAAGCCTTGTCTTTTGAGCTTACAGTCGGGAAGATGTCTTTTATTGCTAATATATTTGACATTATGTTGGCATGCGTTAGCATTGCCCCTTTAGGCTGGCCTGTGGTGCCTGAGGTGTATATCAGCATTGCTAGGTCATCGTCTTTCACGTTTTTGCTTATAGTCTCTAAGTCTTGAGGGGATTTTCTTCCAATGTTCATGACATCTTCAAAACTCGTATTAACACCGCTTATTTTCTGCATGGAGATTATCTTTTTATCTTTTCCTTCTAAGGCTTCTAAGACTGTTTCGTAATTCGCTTTGTTAGACACTATAACAGCTTTTGCTCCAGCATCTTCTAATATCTCTTTGATCTTTTTTGAAGTGTAAGTCGTGTATATCGGCACGGTTATGTTGCCTAATGCGTAGTTTGCCAAGTCAGCTGCTATGAATTCTGCTCTGTTCTCTGACATGACCGCTACCCTGTCGCCAACTTCTCCAGAACCCTTAGGGCCTATGCCTAGACTCACGAGTCCTGATGCGAAGCTGTCAATCATTTCCCCCAAGTCTTTGTAAGAAATAGACTGGTATTTGCCGTCTTTATCCTTAGTTGATAACGCTGCTTTGTCGCCTTGTTCTGCGATGCTCTTTTTTATTATGTGGTATATGCTCATCTTAAACCTCCTTTGTTAAATTTTAGGTTTAATGGTATTTTTACGATTTTTAAATATTTGTATAGAAGAATATACTCTTAGCCCTGTTAGTGGCTTTCTAGTACTACCTTGGATTTTACATACTCTTGTACGTAACTCTTGTAACTGCTTTCCGGGAAGTTCTTCATGAAGTAAGACGCTTCTTGCAATGCTTTGAATACTTCTTTGTCAGAATCGTAAGACCACATGAGGAACAGGCTTACCCTGTCTGCTAAAGGGTCTTTAACGTCTATTTCGTTTTTTAGGAACTCGAAGTCTTTGACAGCATCTTTTGACTTTTCATCGAAGAAATGCATGTACCCATAGAGGAAGTGTTTCCTTTTCATCTGTCCCATCTCTGACTTTGCCAGGCTTGATATCTTCGCGTTTTCAGAGCTTGATAGCTCAGTGTACAGCCTTTTAGCTTCTTGGTAATGGTTTATCGCCTCGTTGGACTCTGCAAGTAAGAGCTTGGTTTCTGCGTCGTCTCCTTTAAGCTTCTTAATGGCTGATCTGTAGTCTCCTCTCAAGTATTCCTTAAGCCCTTCTTTTTTCTTTTTTCCGAATATCCTCTTGGCTGATTCCTCGACTACTTCTTTAGCTTTTTTCTTGTAAGTGTAGTTAATGTCTCTATCGGTGTGTAAGTCCAGTAGGTCTTTTGCCCTGAACATGGCTTCATGATAGTTGCCTAGTTCGAAGTTTGATTTCGCAACTCCTAAGGCTGAAGCGTAGACGAATACGTTTTCTCGGACGTATGTTCTTGAGGCTTCTTCGTAATACTTTACAGCGTCTTTATAGTTCTTAAGCTCGAAAGACAGTTGTCCAAGCATCCATGTGGCGTATATTTGGAAGTGCTGCGGCAAAACGTTCAGTTTCTCTTTGTTGTCATACAAGCCTTTTATCAGCTCAAAAGCTTTAGCGTCTTCTTTGTGTTCTGTTAAGAATAAGTAAGATAAGAATTCTAGAGTTATAAGGTCTGAGTTTTTAGGATGCTTCTTAGCGAGGTCTTGTATTTTTACGCTTATTTCTCTTAACACCCTCTTGGGCTCCTCGCTTATTTTTTCAACTAGCTTCTTGTACTCGTCTAAGTCTTCAGTTTTTTTCTGCTCTTCCAGGATTTTTTGGATGTTCAGTACAGATGTTTTCAAATAATCCGACAGCTCCTTGTCAAGCTGGAATACCTGGAAAAGCGCTTCTTCTTTCAGCTGGTCATAATGTCCTCTGTCATTATTATCAAAAACCATTGTTTCAACTTTGAAATCTTTGCCGCTGTCATGCCAAGTCGGGTCTACTACTATGTACTCTAATGTTTTCTTGTTGACAAATGCTCCGAACACGTGCCCGGGCATAGGTAAGAGCAGAAGGTCTAAGTCTTTGGTCAGGCTTGGGTATTTTTTCTGTGCGGTTTCGAACATTATCTGCATTGCAGAGACGTAATTCCTGCAAACCATCTCTACAGAGTCTGGCTTGCCTCTGCCCCAGGAATACTTCCTTGCTATAATAGGATGCGTGTTTTTGTCTTCCGGGCTTTTGTAGATGTCGCTCATGTCCACGTCCTCTATCTTCATGAGCAGCATGTCTGGTGGTGTACCGTCGGTTTTTTTGTTCTCTTCGTCGCATATCTTGTAAGCCTTTGAAGGGTCTTTTATGATCTTCTTCATTAATGACTTATCAACCTTTTTTAGGTAAGACCAGTCTACACCTTCGAATTTGCCGTCATCGTTTATGTCTGAGCCTATGCTCCTTTCTGATAATAACATCTTATGATTATACTTGACTAAGTATTCTAACGCCATGTTGATGCCTACTATGACATCCGTAGGTGTTTTTATCTCGTATTTGAGCTTGTCTTTAAGGATGTCTTCGAATATGAACTTTGAGAACTTTTCTTCGTCAACCCCTCTTCTGAAGTTGTATCCCATTCCTTCTGTGAACTCCCCTTGGTTTCTCATCTCCTGCGATATAAGTTCTAGAATCTTATCCTGGTTTTCTATCTTGCTCTTAGAAGCGCCTGAGTCGAGGTTTGTTCGGAAAGTCGTGTAGTCTACCCTTTCTAAGGCTTGTTTTTGCTTGTCTAAGGCTTCGTAATCTATTTGGTTAGCTCTTGCTAAGCCGGGCAATGCCAGCCAGCTCGCGGCTACTATAGTTGCTAGTGTCTTTTTGAGCTTTCCAACCATAAATACCCCTACTGTAACATATATTTTAGACTATAATAACGGATAAGGTTGTATATAAGGCTTTGCACTTTAAAGAAAACGTTTATATAATTTTCAAGCTTATTATTACGTATCCAAAAAATGAGGTTACCTAGGATATTTCTTAAAGAGAAAGGGCTAGAGGAGAAAGTAAACCAATATACGACTAAGAAATTCGAATATATCCCGCCAGGCAGCTTTGACGAAGAAACATTATCCCGAAGAGTATGTAAGTACTTCGGGACATACCATATCTACTATGACGTCTACCAAAGAAAAGTGAAAGAACAGGTCCACCACCTCAACCAATCAGAACCTAAAGTGCTAAAATCTATAGTGGACCAGATGGACCAGTTCGAAAAAGACTTGGAAGCCAAACAAATACCATGGGACTGGGTAGCTAACGACTATTACAGCGAGAGACTATACAGAGATTCAAAAAGAACAGTGAGGAACTACAGAATAAAAGTAGGCATGATATACTACAGCAAGATAGTCAACTATCTGCCTGCGAAAGCAGCTAAGTTCTTCTTTGACAAATCTGACCAAGCAGAGCTTGCACCAACAAAGTATGACATTATGGGCATGGCATCCTATCTTGTGGTACTAGCTGCTGAAACAGCAGTTGTGCACCTCCTAACAGGCCCGTACTCGTTCGTATTCGGAGGAGCAGCGTTATTAACAGGGATTGTGCACGGATTATCCCATATGGAAAATGAAAAAGAAACCGTAAAAGAAGACAAGAAGTTCATAGAAAGCTACAAAAAAATGCAAGAGAAAAAGAGCATGGTAGCGCTCTTAAGGTATGAAAAACAGCAGATAGTAACATCGATAAAAGAGCATATCAAACCGGCATGGTAAGAAAAAGCAAGACCCGTCCTTCTCAAGGTTAACCCTAAAACCTGCCTCGGAACAATCCTTTATGCATGAAAGATTCTGCCTCTCTCCCAGTATCAAAACTCTTGTTAACCCCGAACATCTGAGACCCATTAGCGCCTGTGTTAACTATCCGAAAGATAAACCTTTTACCTGAAAAATGCCTTAACTTAACAACTTTGTATCCCATTTTAACTTCCCTCCCAAAAAGAACACACCTATACTATAAAATATATGTTCAAGTATATAAACGTTTGGATTAAAACGGCTTCATCCAAAAAATAGTTTAGTGAGTTAGTTCTGTTATTAGGGTATGGGTAAGCCTAAACTGAGGCTTAACCCTAGGGTGGATTCGATAAGGAGTAGAGTTTTGCTGGAGAAAGGGACCGAGCTTTTGCTTTCGGTTGCCCTTTTGTTCCCGCCACCAGTGCAGAACCTTGGAAGAGGTAGAAGATCGTTCGATTACAGAATCGTTCTGGTCTTGGCTCTTCTTAGGGTCCTGCTGCGGAAGCGGTACTCAGACTACGAATCTGAGATGCGCTT
>VGLX01000101.1 GCA_016866645.1 Candidatus Woesearchaeota archaeon
AGGATGGCAAATACTTTGGAAAGGAGAAACGATACTCATGTTACTGGTAGAAGGAGCAAGGATGGCGTTATCGGGAGGTATTAATTATGGGTAAGGACAAGCGACAACAGGAGGATGTCACCGAAGCCGTGACAAACAAAAAATTTATAAACGCTTATCGCACACAAACTCATATCATGGACACAAAACAAACAACTGCAGGAAGTTTAAAACCTGGAAACGCTGTAGTATTCGATGGTATCGCGTGTAACGTGAAAAGAGTAGACAAAGGAAAAACTGGCAAGCATGGAGCTGCAAAGTGCAGGATAGAAGCTATTGGCATGATAAACGAAGAGAAAATAATAAAAGTCATGCCAGCATCTGATAAAGTGGACGTGCCAATAATAGAAAAGAAAAACGCACAAGTGCTTTCTATACAAAATGATGTTGCTAACGTCATGGATGTAGAGAGTTATGAAACGTTCGATTTGAAGATTCCTGAAGAGCTAAAAGGGCAGGTTGTCGAAGGTTCTCAAGTTTTTTACTGGATAATCCTCGGTCAGAAGATAATCAAGCAGGTTAAGCAATAATGGCAAAGATCCCTGAATCTAACGCTAGGTTATACAAGAACGTGTTCGTTTGTAAGAGATGCAAGACTAAACTCAGAGCGTCTAATCTTAAGATCCTGCAAGGCAAAATCAAGTGCAAGCGTTGCAACAGCAAGGCTTTCAGAGCGGTTAGGAAGAAGTAATAATCTTTCAAAAAGAGGAAAATGAACTTAGACCTATTATTCGTAGCATTATTCTATGGCTTCTTGATACTATTCTATTTTAGGAATAAAGAGAAATTCAAAGTTCAGGGTAAAATCTTCTTCTTATACCCCACTCATTTAGGAATCAAGCTTATGGATAAGATAGCAAAGACTTTCCCTAGGACTTTGAAAGTATTAAGCTATTTCAGTATCGCTTTTGGTTTCGCGGGGATGGGTTACATATTCTTCGTTCTTATAAAAGGAACTTTAGACATGTTCTTAGTACCTGCAGCTCCGCCAACAGTTGCCCCTGTGCTTCCAGGAGTCAAAATTCCTGGTGCCCCTACGCTTTCATTTTTCCACTGGATAATCGCGATATTTATTGTGGCAGCTATTCATGAGTTTTCACACGGTGTCTTCGCCAGACTTTACAGTATAAAAGTTAAAAGTTCAGGTTTTGCTTTCCTAGGCCCTATCTTGGCTGCTTTCGTAGACCCGGATGAAAAGACGTTAGCCAAGGCTAGCGCGAAAGAGCAGTTATCAGTTTTTTCTGCTGGTCCTTTTTCAAATATAATCATGGGCTTTTTATTCCTGATAGTCTTTACATTGCTAACAGGTCCTGTAGCCTCATCGATGATAGAAGGGGATGGTATAATCGTCAACACAATAATGAGTGGTTATCCTGCTGAGAAAGTGGGAATGCAAGCCCCGTTTGTTATAAAATCTGTAAACAGTAAAGAAACTTTGGATTTTGTTAACTTCTCATCAGCAGTCAGCGCTATATCCCCTGGAGACGAAGTTGTTATTCAAACTGACAAAGGTATTTTTAAAGTTGTTACTGTGAAAAATCCTGATAATGCTAGCAAAGGTTTCATGGGTGTGTCTGGCTTTGAGCAGAAGATTAAGGTTAAAGATTCTTTCAAAAATAGGTATGGCGGTAATGTTTACGAAGTTGCTAAGTGGTTTAATCTTCTAGTTATTTGGCTTTTTATAATAAACCTGGGTATAGGATTATTTAATTTACTGCCTTTAGGACCTGTTGATGGTGGAAGAATGTTTTTCGTATTATTATTAAGTGTATTTAAGGACAAGATTAAAGCTCAGAAAGTTTGGAAAATAATAAGCCTTTTTTGTTTGTTATTGATTGTGGTAAATATGCTGCCTTGGCTTGGCAAACTGGTTATGTTCTTGATTAAGCCGTTCCTTTACTTGGCTTCTTTGCTATTATGATATGTCTTGTAAGTCCAGAGTGTACGTAAACGCTTATTTCATTCTCAAACTTTAGGCTTTTAGGTGGCTTAATCTTTTTTGGAAAAACAGCCACTAGGTATTTTCCTGGTTTCAGTAGCCCATACGCTTTTTCAAAGAACCTCTTGTATAAAGTGTTAAGGTTTATCGTATGATAAGAGCATCTGCCGTAGGGCAGGTCTGTGACTATCGCGTCTGCTTTCTCTTTGAGCTTCAAAGCGTCTCCTCTAGTGAGCTTTGCTTTCAGTCTGAACTGTTCTAAGTTTTTTTTCGTATACTCTATCATCCGGCTGTCGATGTCATTGCCTCTTAGCTTACAGCCGATTAAGCCCGCTTCTATTAGTATTCCTCCTGTCCCGCAGAAAGGATCCAGCAACGTTTGACCTTTCTTAACCCTTGAAAGATTAACCAACGCCCTTGCTAATTTCGGCTTCATAGACGTAGGGTGAAACCCTCGCCTGAGGTGGGGCATCCTTTCGTGGAACTTTTCACAATTTTCGTTTAACAAAAGCCCAGCATAAACTTTCTTGTCTGTAAATACGAACTGCACATCCATTCTAGGATTCTCCAAATCCACTTTAGGCTTGGACAGTGTATGCCATATAATCGAGGCTAATTCTCTCTCCTCGAACAAGGGCTTTCCGTTAATCCTTACGCGGAAACTTTTTTTGTAAAACCTTTGCCAGCTAAAATTTCTTATAGCCTTCTCTAAATCTTTCGTGTTGCACGTAAATAAGTGTTGTAAGATTTTCCTCGTGAATGCTAACCTTTTCAAATCGTTATTGGTTTCTAGCAATAAGACGTTATCATCCTGGAAGTAATCTCGCTTACCGGATAATGCTAATGCTTCTTCTCTTGCTAATTTCAAATGCTCCAAGGACAGTAAGAGTATAAGTTTCATTTTATCTTCTTGAAAAATCCGCACATGGCCTGGAACTCTCTTTTGGTCAAGTAACTCTTTCCGACAACCCTTTTCCAAAGCCTCCTCTGTGTTTCTTTCTTGTCAGGTGTTGAAAACTTAAGCCTGCCTAATGATTTGTAGATTATCTTCAAAAGCAGGTCTTTGTCTTTTCCACAAGCCATTCTGATATGCTCATGAGAACAGCTCTGGTTGTTCTTGAATATCTCATAGAATATTATCGCTGCAGAGTGGGAAACGTTCAAGGTCTTGTACTTCTTAGAAGCAGGTATCGAAACTATGAAATCACAGTTAAGTATCTCTTCATTAGTCAATCCGGAATCTTCTCTTCCGAAGAGGATTACAGAACTCTTGTTCAGTATCCTCAGGTCTTCAGGCCTAACCGGCAGCCGGGGTATGTTATAATCAGTGGAGCCTACGTTAGCCGTTGTACCAATTACATAATCAAACTTTTTCAAATAACTGAAGCTTTTAACAACTTTCATTTTTTTTAATACATCTTCCGCATGCCTGGCTCTTTTGAACGCTTCTTCGCTTAAAGGGTCGCATTGAGGATTGACTATTATAAGCTCCTTTAAATCAAAATTCTTCATAACCCTAGCTACTGCACCAACGTTTCCAGGGCTTATAGGTTCTATCAAAGCTACGGATATCATGTCTTAGTTCGTGTTTTGTTATCTTTTAAAACTAACGGCACTATAAAACGTTAACAATTAGGTCAAAATATCGTAAAATCTACTTGAATCCAAAAGGTTTATTTATTCTAAAGATAAGTGATATGGCATATGGAAATAGTTATAGAAAAGATAAAAGAAAGAAAAGAAGTGATTGAGCTTGTTGAGAGGAAAGGCACAGGCCATCCTGACACACTGTGCGATTCTGTATGCGAAGAAGCATCAAAAGCGTTGAGCAAGTATTACTTGGAACATTTCGGGAAAGTATTGCACCATAACATCGACAAGGGATTATTGGTAGCAGGCATCTCAAAAATAAGGTTCAAAGACGGAATCATAAAAAAGCCTATAGAGATAATAATCGCTGGTAGGGCAACATCAAAAGTAGGAGACCACATAATCCCGGTAAGAAGGATAATCCTTAAGGCAGCTAAAGATTATCTAAGGCAGTTCAGCCTAGCAAAGTTTAAGGTAATCGTAGACGTCAAACCAGGAGCAGCTAACCTTGTAGAAGTTTTCGAGAAAAAAGTTCCGGTGGCCAATGATACTTCATTCGGAGTTTCCCACTTCCCGCATTCAGAGCTGGAAAGCCTGGTGCTAGAGGTAGGAGACTTGATAGACTCTGAGAGCTTCAGAAAAAAGTATCCTTGTGTAGGGAGAGATTTCAAGGTGATGGGCTTCAGGAATGACAAGAAGACGGTAGTCACGATAGCTATCGCGTTCATCTCTAGATTCGTCAAGGACATGCAGCATTACAAAGAGCTGAAAGACAAGATAGTATCTGAGATGCGCCAAAGGTTCAAAGTGGAAGCTTACTTGAACACATTAGACAGTTATGAAGACGCTTCATCAGTATACTTAACGATTTCTGGATTATCCGCAGAGCAAGGCGATGACGGTCAGGTAGGCAGAGGCAACAGGTACAATCAGCTAATAACCCCCAACAGGCCGATGAGCCTAGAGGCGCTAGCAGGGAAGAACGTGAACCACCCGGGCAAGCTTTACCAGATAATGGCATATAGGATTGCTAAGGATGTTTATGAGAAGACAAAAGCGAAATACGTCGAGGTGAAGATGCTCACCCAGATTGGCAAGCCCTTGTCAGAGCCGCAAGTAGTCTCCTTAAGGATTGAAGGCGAAGCAACAAAAGCCGAACAGATAGTCAGGGAGAATTTGAAGAACATCAAAAAGATCCAGGAAGAGATAATCTTTTCTTAAAAAACCGCTTCGTCAGGATAAATCCTCACGCCAGCATCTGTTATCTTCATCGGGAATATCCTAGAAGCATGCTTAGAGCCCCTAAGCTTAAGGATTTCTAATGCCCTGTTCCTAACGTCCCCTTTTCGGATGTAATACAATAGTATTATTCCGTCAGCCTCAAAGTCTATGTCCAAGTCCTCATGCTTCTCAAAGTCTGATTCGTGCTCAACTATTAGAAGCGCAGTGCATCCCCATCTTGATATAATCCTAAAAAGACTTAGCATCGATTCTCTTCTCGCAAGTTCATCATGGAAAAGCAATGAGAACGCAGTTAAAGAGTCAATTACTATCCTTTTCGCACCAGTCTTAGTGATAGTCCACTCTATATCACCTCCGCCTTCTTTAAGCATCTGCTCTACTTTCTCAGGAGTGTATTCTATTATTGTTATCTTGTCTTCCCCCTCAAGCTTTTTCAAATCCCATCCTAAATTTAGCATATGCTTTTGGACTTTTTTCTTTTCTTCTTCAAACGTTACGAACACTCCGGGCTGGTTGAACTTCGTCACACCATTTACTAAGAACTGCATCGCGAATATTGACTTGCCAGTGCCTGCCCCTCCGCTTACAATGTTAACAGACTCTTTTTCAAACCCCCCCGACATCAGCTCGTCAAGTCCAGGAATACCTGTAGGCACTCTTTCCTCAGAAAATCCGGTCTGGCTCTTTTTGTTGTCTGACCCTTTAGGGTTTGCTGTGCTCGAGTTTGATTTATGTTTTTTTTGTTTCATCATTTTATTGCTTACTGCATTCAGATTTAAATATTTTTTGAAATTCAAATGTTAAAAAGCCCTGTGAGCATAGTTGATATGATAAGTCTTATCAGAAAGAATATGACTATAGCTATCATTATTAGCAATGGGGCTATTTTT
>VGLX01000102.1 GCA_016866645.1 Candidatus Woesearchaeota archaeon
CAGTCTGATTTGTTTGTAAGTTCCTGGCACATTTTTTCCTCATCGATGTTTCCTTGAGATGAGATTAATGTCTGCTCTCCGGATTTCAGTCGGCTTATGCTGAATATTTCTGGTGTGTTTTGCTCTAACGGAAGCCCGTACAGCACCCCTCCTACGCCTATGCATTTGTCTGACACTCCTTCAGTTGAGAGTGTTGTAAAACAGTTCTTCCTTAAATCTTCAAATTCAGCATGAGTCATAGTTTCGGGGGCTATGTTAAAACCTTCAAAGCTCATCTGTGCAGAAATATTCCCCAAACAGCCACTAACTACTGTTTCGTTTAATAATCCGGGTTCGCCAGGGCAGATGTTATAAACATATATCGGCTCGTCCAAAAAGTTTCCGAGGTGCAAGCTGTCTTCAGAGTTCAAGGCGTAGAATATGTGGAAGTTAGGGCTTTTAGATTTTGAATAAGCGGTAAAAAGTATGGTAAATTTTTCGAACGCTTCTGAGACGTTGCCATCCTCTTGAATGACAGAGTTTATGAGCCTGGCAGACTCTATTTCGTAATTTCTTGATAAAGACTTAAAGTCTTCTTTTATCTCCTCTTGCTTTGACAGGTTCACCACACTAGAAAGGCTGTAAACAACGATAGACAGCAATATAACCGCTAATATGTAAATCTGACCTCTCTTATTCATAAGAAACTATGAGTTTAAAAAGTTTATATAGTTTTTGGAATTACTTCTTCTCTTCGCCTATGTTCTCAAGCTCAGGTATTTCCCCAGAATCAGGTATTATCCAGTTCACAATCTTCAGAATCGTATAGACTATTACTGATATCACTACCGCAGCTACGCCTGTGTAAATGTCTATTTTTATTCCTGAATAAATGATTATTATAGTCAAGCAAGCGATTATGTTAACCGGAAAGTGTGATGACATGCCGAAAGCCAGGTCTTTAGGCAAGGAGTGGAAGAAATCAATAACCGTCAAAGTAACTCCAAGGATGGCTACGGCTATGACCAAAGCGCTCTCCAGCGTAGCATATCCTAATTCTCCTTTGTTGTACAAAAACCTTAGCAAGTCTAAGCTTACGAATATTAAAACGAGGTTATTCCCGAAAGCTGTGTTCCAGCCTAGCTCTTCTGCCTTGTAATAATCCGAGTACAGCTCCATAAGGACTAGCGTTGCTACTAGCGGAGCGAACACCCATATCATGTCAGTATGCTTAAGTGGGGCAGTTATTATTTCTAAAGTCCTGTTGTAGACCTCTATACCAATCGGATATATCTGAATCCTAACTTCACCTCTTGCTGAATACTAATGATACAGGGTTATTCTTAAACTTAACCATTCAAAATGATTAAAAAAAAGAAAGAAATGTTATTTCTTCTCGCTAAGCTGCATTATCGTCTTCAGCACAGCGTCAGGCGTCAGGCTCATGCTGTCGATGCCGCAGTCCATCAGGAACTTCGCAAAGTCCGGGAACGTCGAAGGGGCGTCTCCGCAGATGCCTATCTTCTTCTTCTTAGCCTTAGCTACGTTTATCACATCAGATATGAGTTTCTTCACAGCATCGTTTCGCTCGTCGTAGATCGAACTGATGATTGCTGAGTCACGGTCCAAGCCGAGGGTGAGCTGTGTCAGGTCGTTGCTGCCTATCGAGAACCCGTCAAAGATGTCGAAGAACTTATCCGCTAAGATGACATTGCTCGGCACTTCACACATCATGTATATCTCCAGGCCGTTCTCTCCCTGCTTGAGGCTGTTCTTCTTCATCTCATCGACTACTGCCTGGCCTTCTTTCACAGTCCTCACGAAAGGTATCATAGCCTTTATGTTCGTGAAGCCCATCTCTTCCCTAGCTTTTTTCAACGCTTTGCATTCTAAGGCAAACCCTTCCCTGTAATTGGGCGAGTAGTACCTAGAAGCGCCTCTCCAGCCTATCATCGGGTTTTCTTCCTGAGGCTCGTATAGTTTCCCGCCGATGAGGTTTGAGTACTCGTTGCTCTTGAAGTCTGAGAGCCTCACGATGACATCTTTCGGGTAGAAAGCTGCAGATATTAACGCTACGCTTTGCGCTAATTTATCGATGAAGTACTGGCTCTTATCCTTGTAGTCTGATGTTAAACTAGAGATTTTATCCCTCAACGCTTTGTCTTTTATCTGGTCGAACTTCAAGAGTGCTAGAGGGTGTATCTGTATGTGCGAGTTTATGATAAACTCTAACCTTGCTAAGCCTACGCCTTCGTTAGGTATTGAGCTGTAGGCGAACGCCTGCTCAGGTATGCCTATGTTCATCATTATCTTCGTCGGCAGCTTTGGCAAGTTAGTGAGGTCTATCTTCTTGATCTCAAATTCTAATATGCCGTCGTAGACGTAGCCTTCAGTGCCTTTAGAGCAGTCTACTGTCACGTTTTGGCCGTCTTTTATCTTCTCAGTAGCGTTGTTCGTCCCTACTACGCATGGTATTCCAAACTCTCTTGATATAATCGCGGCGTGGCACGTCCTTCCCCCACGGTTCGTGACTATGGCTGAAGCGATTTTCATGACCGGCTCCCAGTCCGGCGAGGTCATGTCAGTTATCAGCACTTCACCTTTTTTGAAATTGTTAATATTCTTGAGGTCGAGTATAACCCTTCCTTTTCCAACACCTATCCTCTCGCCTACGCTCTTACCCGAAACGAGGATTGTGCCTTCTTTTTTCACGTTATACTTCTCTAATGTGGTCTGTTGCTTCTGCGAGTGGACAGTCTCAGGCCTGGCCTGCAGTATATACAGCTTGCCGTCTACGCCATCTTTTCCCCATTCAATGTCCATAGGCGTGTATTTGCTGTGCTTGGCTGAGTAGTGCTCTTCGATTATACATCCCCATTCGGCTAGTTTCAAAACCTCTGGATCTGTGAGGGAGTAAGCGCACTGTTCTTGTGCAGCAACCTTGGTGTTCTTAGTCCCTTTGGCGTCGTACACCATCCTCATCTTCTTGCTGCCCAGTTTTTTTGAGATTATGGCCTTGAAACCTTTCTTAAGCGTGGGCTTGAAGATGTAGAACTCATCAGGGTTGACTGTTCCTTGCACCACATTTTCACCTAACCCGTAAGCGGATGTTACGAACACGACATCTTTGAATCCTGTCTCTGAGTCTATGGTGAACATGACTCCTGAGCTGCCTTTGTCGCTACGGACCATCTTCTGGACGCCTATCGAGAGCTTGACTGAGAAGTGGTCGAATCCTTTGTCTACCCTATAGCTTATGGCCCTGTCTGTGAACAGCGATGCGAAGCATTTCTTACAGGCTTCTATCAGGTCTTTTTCTCCCCTTATGTTGAGGAAAGTTTCTTGCTGTCCTGCGAAGCTAGCGTCTGGCAGGTCTTCTGCTGTCGCCGAGCTCCTGACTGCCACGTCCACGTTTTTCTGCTTGTATTCCTTGCAAAGGTCTTGGTAAGCCTGGACTATATCCTGCCTTAAGTCTTCAGGCATCTTAGCAGTCGATATCAGTTGTCTTATCTCTTTTCCTTTCTGCTGCAGGCTCTTCAGGTTGTAAGTGTTCAAGCCTGACAGTATTTTTTTCATCTTTTCTGTCAGTTTCGAGCTTTCTAAGAAATGCGTGTAAGCGTAAGCGGTTATTGAGAATCCGTTAGGCACGTTAAGCCCTTTGCTTGTCAGGTTAACGTACATCTCCCCTAAAGAAGCATTTTTGCCGCCCACGATTCCTACATCTTTTATGCCCGTCTGGTTAAATCCTAATACGTAAGGGTCTTTTCCCATGTTTGCACCTCTCTTTTTGTTTCGGTTATTCTTGACAGTTAGAACCTGTATTTATAGATTTCTACTTCCACAAGGTTGATGAACTGCTTTACTGGCATCTCTGTCTCGGAATTTTTTTGGTATACTTCATCGACTATCCTGTTTATCAGCTGTTTGTCTGCCACTCCAAGATGCGTCGTTTCTGATAATGTTGTGTGGAAATATTTTTTTATGTCTAGAAGGTATTCTTCTGAAACTTCTTTTTCTAGTATTTTTCTTAACACGCGTCTCACCCCCAAGGTTAAAAACGTATGATAGTATCATACCTTTTTGTTTATAAAACTTTCGAGTGTCCTACTTTTACCCACCATTATTAAGAATACTAGCTTATGGCTCGTAAGCACCTTTCAAAGGCACGAAAACGAAAAATCCTAAACTTTTGATATCTAATTTGTTACCGGTTTTACGAACTTTAAGCATGCGCTGCTCATGCCTGCTGCCAACAGGAGCCACTAAAACCCCATTATCTCTTAATTGCTCAAGCAGAAGCGGGGGAATCTCCCTGCAGGCAGCAGTGACTATTATCTTGTCATAAGGCGCTTCCTTAGCATAGCCTAAGCTGCCATCGCAGTTAACTACCTTAATGTTTTTCAAGCCAACTCCCCTGATTTTATCTTTAGACCGATTAACAAGTTCAGGAACTATCTCGGTTGTGAATACCTTGCCTTTGCTACCGACTATATGTCCTATCAAAGCCGCGTTGTAGCCTGAGCCGGTGCCTGCTTCCAAGACCTTATCACCTGGCTTAAGCCCTAAAGCTTCCAGCATGATAGCGATAGTGTAAGGCTGTGATATAGTCTGCCCATAACCAATAGGCAAAGGGATATTAGCATAAGACTCTGAAAGCATCTCATCAGGCACAAACAAATCCCTATGAATTTTAGAAAAAGCTTCCAAAACCTTAACATCTTTAATACCCTCAAGCTTAAGCTCGTCTATCAGTTTTTCCCTAGCCGCTTCAAAGTCCATAACCAAGCCTTAAGCTAGAAAGGATTTAAAACTTTTGGAATCTGAAACAGTAGTTCGAGAAGTAAGGGATTGCCGGTTGGCTCAAAGAATCGCCTTTAGAGGGCGTATAAGCCGTGTTTTCTGATGTTTGAACTGCGAATGTTTTCCTTAAATCTTTTATCTTTTTCCTTCTCTGGTTGAGACGGTCTTTGTGCTGGTGATAGTACTGCAATGATAGGACATTATGGCGCTCTTTGTTGTTCAGGACCCTCTGCCTTGCTTTGGCCCTTTCCCCTTCTAGGTTCTTCTGATACCACAGCCTTCTGGCACCGCACACTTTTCCCTGTTATTCTGCCTGTAGTTTTTCTTGTGCAGGGATGCTTTGTCTTTGTTGTTCTTAGCCCAGGACTTGCTCCTCTCTAATAGTTTTGCCCTGTTTTTCTGATAATAATCTTTTTTCTTCTGGAGCTTTTCCTCTTCAGTAAGCATTTGCCATGTGTGATTGTTGAGATTCCGGTACTCTGACCACAACTGCTCCAAC
>VGLX01000103.1 GCA_016866645.1 Candidatus Woesearchaeota archaeon
TCATGCTAACACTAACAACAAGACTACTCAACGGAATAGCAACTCACCAGAAAAACCTAAACCCAAGGAAAGTCACAATGATTTAAGCGACAGGCTTTTAAGCAAGTTTTATAAAAAGAAAAAAATCAAGATTAGATATGGACAAATCATTGTTTTGGGCTATAATTGCAACTTTGCTGGTAAGCACAGCATCGCTTATCGGAGTGATAACACTCGCGTTGAAAGACAAGCTGCTAAGCAGGATAACTCTACTTCTTGTTGGGTTCTCGGCAGGAGCGCTTATAGGCGGAGCCTTCCTTCACTTAATACCTGAAGCTTTGGAAGAAGGGTTAGGTGAAAGCCTTTTCGTGTATGTCATCTTGGGCTTCGTAGCCTTTTTCGCGCTTGAGAAGATACTCCATTGGAGGCACTGCCATGAAGGGAAATGTGACGTGCACGTATTCACATACCTCAACCTTATAGGCGACGCTGTACATAACTTTATAGACGGGCTAGTGATATTCGCGGCATTTGCGGTAGATACAAAGATAGGCTTTGCTACCACCCTTGCAGTTTTAGCCCACGAAGTCCCGCAAGAGTTTGGAGATTTCGGAGTTTTGATATATGGGGGTTTTTCAAAAGCTAAAGCGTTAGGCTACAACTTCTTATCCGCCTTAAGCTCAGTGATAGGGGCGGTAACAGGTTACTTGTTATCATCAGTACTTAAAGAGGGAATGGTATACTTACTCCCATTAACTGCAGGAGGATTCATCTACATAGCCGCCAGCGACTTAATGCCAGAGCTGAGGAAAGAGACTAATATCCAGAAGTCTTTGCTACCGTTCATATTCTTCTTTGTAGGAATAGCTTTCATGTGGGCTGCGAAAGTTTTTATAGAAGAATAAAATTATTTTAGTTTCTTCTTATAAAATCCTCTTAACTATCATAGCATGCCTTCATCAAGGCGGAATGGTCTGCACGTTCTGTTTCAAGATAGGAATTATAGTATTTCTCGTCTTCAAGGTCTATTGCTTCGAATGTTTCATAGATCCTTTTCTTCAGTTCAGGGTCCATCTTTATGAACCATTTTGCAGTCCAATACTTTTCTTTACCGTATCTTGTAATCCTAGTAAGGTGGTGTTCGCTTAGCTTCACATTGTTATCGAATACTATATCCAATGAGTTGAATTTTTTAGGGTTCATTTCGCAGTAAGAAGTGAGCGCAGCATTGCCTTCCGCCCTGTTCCGTATTATAGCTTTTTTGTTGGTTATCTTTTTTGCCTTCTTGCTCGGCCATGCCAGCCTGTAAAGGATGTAAGGCGCAAAGAATGGTGCAAGGACGGCTCCCAAAAGCCCTTCGTTATACAGCCCACTATTGCCTGTAAACGCGTAATATATTGAAACTGGCCAGTACAGGATTGCCTTGCTCCACATCCCGATTTCATCCCAATCCCTGTGCCTGTATTCTTTTATGCCTAAAGGCTTTGTTGCCTCTTCGTAAAGCCCGGGTATCTTGCTTTCTAGGCTGTCAGTTGTATTTTCTGGTCCAAAGCTTGAGAGGTAGCTTTCCACTTTTTCCTCCGCCTCTTTTGAGAATGATGCATTCCTGCCCGTGCCTGTTTCGTAGCAGTTATAGCTGCGCCCTACTTTGAGGATGGCATAGACTGCCTCATGGTGTTTATGCTTGTGCCCGCACTCGCCGCATACCTTTTCCCCTATGCCTTTGTTCTCATAAGCGACGGAAAAGCCGTTTTCCAGCTCTGCAACCCTGATGTTCTCGCCAAGATTTATTATTTTTTTTATTTTTGGATTTTCCATTTTGTTTTCCTCCACGCATAATTGCCTGAGATTGTGGTGTTGCCGAAAGGTTTAAATATATACAACAACTTAAGGTTGTTCTATGATAGACAAACTTAAGGCTTACGGGCTGAACAAGTACGAAAGCTATGCTTACGAAGCGCTGATATGCACAGGTGTAACTACAGCGAACAATGTTGCAAACAGGTCAGGAGTCCCGCATGGCAGGATATACCCTGTGCTCTCATCTCTGGAGAGGAAGGGTTTTGTTAAGATGGCCCAAGGTAGACCAAAAAGGTTCTCTGCTGTTGAGCCGAGGATTGCGCTACGAACCGCTGTTGTGCGTGAAGAAAAGAACCTTGAAGGCATGAAACAGGAGAAAGATAGGATGATAAGGCTGCTTGAAAGTCTTAAACCCAAAGGATATGCGGATATAGAAGACAGCATACAGGTAATAGAGGGCTATAAAAATTATCTTAATATCTCTGCTGAGCTTCACGGCTATGCAAAGAAGGAATGGCTCTCGATATCCAGGCTCCCTGTTTATAAGCCCCACTTGGACTCGTACAGGGAATGCGTCAAGAGGAAAGTTGATGTCAAAATACTTGCGAACGGTGAACCTGCAGAGGAAAACCTTCGTGCATGGAAACGGACAGGAGCAGGAATAAGGATTACAAATCCTATTGACACGAGATTCAGCGTTATAGACTGTCAGGAAGTGATAATAAGATTCTCAAGCAGTGAAAAGTATCTTGTGCTGTGGATAAGGAATAAGTCCCTTGCCATCAGCATGAGGGACTATTTTGTGAGTTTATGGAAAAAAGCAAAAAAGGCATAGTATACTTACAAACAACAAACAGAAGATTCCAGGGGTTTTACTTCCACACCTGTTCGAAGACCCGCTTGTAGTTCTCGCCGTAGAACTTCTTGATATCTTTATTAGTATACCCTCTTTTTACCAGCTCTTTAGTTAAGTTCTTCAGCTTGGCGGTTGTTTCCAACCCTTCAGGCACTCTCCCGCCGACGCCGTCAAAGTCTGTGCCTAATCCGACGTGGTCTATTCCCACTAGTTTTTTCACATAGCCTATATGGTCTGCTACGCCTTCGACGTTTTTCTTGGCTAAGAGGTCGTGCCAGAAGTTCATACCTGTAACGCCTCCAGTCTGTGCTAAGGCTATTAACTGGTCATCTTTCAGGTTTCTCTTATGCGCGCATACTGAATAGCAGTTGGAATGTGACGCGATTATCGGAGTTTCAGAATGTTTTATCACGTCCCAAAAAGATTTATCGTTAAGATGTGAGACGTCTAACACTATGCCCATGCCGCTCATTTTTTTGATAAGCCCTATGCCCTGTTTTTTCAATCCTTTGTCTTCCTTGCCGCCTACTCCTGTCGCGTACTTAGTAGGGGGGTTATGTGTCAGGCTTAAGCATCTCAGCCCTTCCTTGTAAAGCTCTTCTATTGTAAGGTTTTTGCCTACTCCTGATGCTCCTTCGACGCTTAGGATTATTCCTATCCTTCCGTCCAGCTTGTTCATATCTTCTACAGTTTTGATTTGGTACAAGGTTTTCTCGTTATCTTTTAATGTCTTCTTGAAGCATTCTAATAAGCTTCTTAGTGTTTTGCTTTTGTTCTTGGCTTTGGCTTCTGTGTAAAGGGCGAAGAATGCTATGTCATATCCGCCTTTCTTCATCCTGGGTATGTCTACCTCGTAAACATTAGTCTCGACTGATATGTCCTTGTTCGACCTTATGATGTTCATTATAGTATCCTGGTGGGAGTCTATTATCAATGAGTCTTCATGGACTCGGCTTATCATATCTTCCCAGACTTTTTGCATTATCTTGTCTCCAGGGTCGGTTCTTCGTTCAGGAGCCACTTGGTAATGGCCCAGTATCCTGTTTATCGGTATGTCATGTGTTTCTAGCAGGTATTGCAGTAGAGCATATAATGAGTTTGATTGCGCATGGCCTAATTCTTGGTTAGTGTATCCGTGGATCTCTATGCCTAACGAGTTCTCGTTCAACCCCTCTTGATCTCCCCACTTACTCTTGCCTGCGTGATGCGCCACGTTGTCAGGGTTGACCATGTTAAGCACAGTCGCGTATTCTTCCCCGTTGACAATTTTTGAATCGTTAAGTACCATGTAGTGCGGGCTTAGTTCCAAATGGGCTAACGGGTTGGTCTTATCTGTGTAGATTGCAATCTCTTCTTTAGGAGTAGTTTTTAAGTAGTTCTCGAAGCTCTCCTGTGTGGTGTGGAGGATTATCATGTCTTTTTTCCTTGATATCCTCGTGTTGAAATACGGGGAGCGTATATCATAAGACACTATTTTTTCTATGACTTTGTCAAGTTTTTTCTTTTCCATTTTTTTATGTGCAATACTTGCGCTTTAGCCCCAGGACTTTTTTGTATGACTCTCTAAGCTGCTCCTCGCTTATCACGCCTTGGTCCACTTTCTTTGAGACTTCGTCGATTATCATCCTGATGATGTCTGTCTTATCATCGTTCACTAGGCCTAGTTGGCGGACTAGTACTATGTCATGCCCTGCTTTGAAAGCTTGGCAGGCAGTCTTGACTATGTTCTTCAGGTTCTTCTTATTCAGGCCTTCTGTTTTTCCGAACATCCCTGTGCTCATAAGGCATAAGTCATCAGTCATTATTATCCCATTAAAGCATTTTTTTCTCAAAATGCTGACTATCTTCTTGTTTGTGGTTGCTATGCTCTTACCATACTTGCTGACTTTAAGGTGGGTTGTCATAACAGCGTCTAATCCATGGTTTATAGCCTCTCTGAACGGTTTCATGCTCTCCTCGCTTATGCTTCTTATCTTAGGGAAGCTGTAATGCGGGTCATAATCCCTCAAAACAGGCCCTAATCCTGGAAAGTGTTTCGCTACAGGCATTATGCCGCAATCTTGGAGAGACTTAATGCATATCCTGCCTATGCCTGAAACTGTCTCAGCATCATCGCTGAAGCTGCGCTCAGAATAAGCCATCAAGTACTTTTCATCATAAGAAGGTACGACGTCCAATACCGGTGCCGCGTTGAAGTTGAAACCTAACTCTTTTAAGTAGCTGCCCTGCTCCTCGAAGTATGAAATAAACAAGTGGTCGTTCATATCTTGGAAAAGCTTGCCAAGAAGCCTGGCTGAAGGGTACCTTCCTCCCCTGACCTGGTGAAGCCGGTCTACGCTGCCGCCTTCCACGTCAACTCCTACGAAAAGGTCTTTGCTGTAGCTTTTTAGCTTCCTTATGAGGCTAGTAGCATATTCCTCGTTGACGAGCTGGTTCTCTACGTTTGCCCAGTCTTTCTTGTACTCGTTGAAAAGCATTACGCCTCCGACATTATGCTTTATGAACAGCTTCTCATACTCTGCTAAAACTTTAGGATTACT